>CALMWA010000333.1 GCA_937873125.1 uncultured Actinomycetes bacterium
AACCTCGTCCGGGAGATACAGCGCGAGGTGCGGCAGGCCGGGGTGAGAGCCGTCTGTCATGAGGTTCGCCTGTACCGTTCGGAGGACAGCGGACTGGACGCGGTGCTGCACGTTGATTTCCCGAGTTCGGCCAACATGGGCGAGGTGCATATCCGCACCGAGGCCATAGAGCTGGCGCTGAGGGAGGCGCACCCGCAACTAGAGCGTATCGTCCTGCACGCGGAGCCCAGGGAGGCGGCTGCGGAGTAGCACGTATCGGGTCTTACACCCCGTGGTATTCTAAGCGTCCATGTCCGAGCAATCCCACTACGAAGAGAAGTTCCAGACGCGCCGGGAGCGCCAGTCGTCCGCCCGTCCGAAAAAGGGTGGGGGGATACTGGAATTCCTCATCATCCTCATCGTGGCGTTCACGCTGGTCTTTGGCTTCGTGCGGCCGTACGTGGTGGAGGCGTTCTGGATCCCCTCCGAGAGCATGGTTCACACACTTGAAGTTGACGACCGGGTACTCGTCAACA
Organism: uncultured Actinomycetes bacterium; assembly: GCA_937873125.1. Lineage (GTDB taxonomy): Bacteria > Actinomycetota > Rubrobacteria > Rubrobacterales > Rubrobacteraceae > JACDDK01. Next base: position 516 of record CALMWA010000333.1, read on the forward strand.
AGTTCATCTACCGCTTCACCGAGCCCGAGCGCGGCGACATAGTCGTCTTCCAGAGCGTCGAGGGTGGCCCGGTCTCCCAGGAGCCAGGCCTGATCCAGCGCATCATCAGTACGTTCACGGACAAGACCCCGGCGACCCCTCCGAAAGAGGAGCTTATAAAGCGCGTCGTCGGGGTGCCGGGGGACAAGATCTCCGTCCAGAACGGCAAGCTCTACGTGAACAACGAGCTCCAGAAAGAACCTTACGTCAACGGGGATCTACCGGACCGCAGCTTCGCCGCGCCCGTCGAGGTCCCGAAAGGGCACTACTTCATGATGGGGGACAACCGCGCCAACTCCCGCGACTCGCGCTTCTTCGGTCCCGTCCCGAAAGAGAACATCGAGGGCGAGGCGTTCTTGCTGTTCTGGCCGCTTAACCGGATGAGCCTGCTCTAGCCGTGAACGGCGAACGGCGAGAGTCCCGGAGGGATCGCCGGGGTCTCTACCGAGGGTTGTTAGAGTTCCCGATTATCCTGATAGTAGCGTTCGCGCTGGTCTTCGGCTTCGTGCGGCCCGTGATCGCGGCCCCGTTCTACGTGGGGTCGGAGAGCATGGAACCCGCGCTCCACGGCTGCAAGGGTTGCGCCAACGACCGGCTCCTCATAAACAAGCTCGTCTACGATTTCTCTGAGCCGGAGCGCGGGGATATCGTCCTCTTCGAGGACGTGCAGGGCGGAGAAGACCCGCTCATCAAGCGCGTCATCGGATTGCCGGGGGAGAAGATCGAGCTTCGGCGCGGCAAGCTCTACCTGAACGGCGAGCCGCAACAGGAACCCTACGTCGTGAACGATCCCTGCGTCCCCGGCCGCCCGAAGACCTGTACCTTCGGCCCTGTTGCCATCCCGGAAAACCACTACTTCATGATGGGCGACAACCGCACGAACTCCGTTGACTCGCGCTTCTTCGGCGCCGTGCCTCGTGAGAACCTGATCGGGGAGGGCTTCATCCGCTTCTGGCCGCCGGGCCGCGCCGGCGTGCCTTCCTAGCCTCTAACCCAGGGCGCGGGGCGGGCCCTGCCGGATGCGGGCACGCAGGTCTTCCGGCTCGTTCAGCGGCATCCACCGCGACTCGATCCACCACGTGATCCCCGCCTTGGTAAACGGCCGCACGATGGAGTCCGCCCGCTCCGGGTCGTCGCCCGGCGTCACACCCTCCATCACGATGTCGAACGAAGCGTCCGGCGGCCGGTTCTCCGTGACATAAGTCTTCATCGCGCGAATGTCTTCCGGTGTGATGCCCGGTCCGGTGGCTGTACCGCTCACCTTGGCTGCCAGCAGCCCATCGTAGCGCAGCGCGCGGTTCATGGACTTCCTGCTCGGCCACGCTCCGACCACCCAGATTGGGGGCCGCGGAGACTGAACCGGCTTCGGCAGAAAGGTCATCTCCTGCAGCCGGTAGTGCTCGCCTTCGTAAGTGAAGGGCTCCCCGCTCCACAGCCCGGTCAGGATCTCCAGGCTCTCGTCCAGCTGTCCGGCCCGAACCTTCTTGTCCGTCGGCTCTCCGACCTTCGAGAAACCACCATCATCGAGTGCGCCCAGGCCCACCGGCAGGATCAGACGTCCTCCGGAGAGGTGGTCGAGCGTCATCGTCTCGCGGGCCAGCTTCCACGGTCGGCGGCGGGCCGGCGGTGTGAGTATGGCCCCGATGCGGACGCGCTCCGTGCTCGTCACCATCGCCGCCATGACCACCCACGGGTCGTAAGTGTCGAATGCGCCGATGCAGATGCCGTCCCAGTAGAAGACCCCGTCCCAGCCCGCCGCCTCGGCTTCCCGGGCGAGGTCGGCGACGGTGCGAGGATCTCCGCTGGTGATGATGAATCCGTAGTTCACGCGCGACTCCTCTCCTCACGGTTCCGCTCCGGTGAAAAACAGATTCAGGTAATCATACATTGAGCCACTATTGTTCAAAAGCGGCAGTTTTGTGCGGCGGGGCCTTCTCGGCTCAGACAATGATGTACCTTTATCTCTCCAAGTTTCCAATTTGACTAGGGGCAGTATTTGCTGCTGACAGAACCGACGTTGTTGAGATTCCGTCCCAAACCCGCGGGTGCAATAGCGTCAGACCAAACACTGCGGACCGCGAGAGAAGAATCGTGAAATCTTCGTCAATGAAGGTTGACGATAGCCGCGCCGTCAACTATAATTGACGCATGGACGAGAAGACGAGAACGCAGATTGGAGGACCGGAGGACCCTCATAAGGGTCTGGAGGCCGTCGTCGCCTTGAGGCGGATGCTGGAGGCGTTGGAGGCGGCGCAGGTGGAGAATGCCTTTGTTGCGGGATGGTCCTGGGCGCGGATCGCCGAGGTGTTGGGTGTCAGCAAGCAGGCGGTACACAAGAAGCACGCCAGGCGGATCAGGGACAAATACTCCGGGTAAGGACCGGGACGAAAGGGGAAGGGCGAGTGATCTTCAACCGTTTCACCAGAGAGACCCGCGCGTGCGTGGAGGCCGCCGTGGAGGAGGCCCGCACGTTGGGGCACGATTCCGTTGGGGACGAGGACCTTTTATTGGGGATCCTCCGCACTGACGAGGGTATAGGCGCCGCAGCGCTCTCTTCGCTGGGCGTGACGCTCGAAGGGGTGCGAGAGAAATCCGAGGAGATGCTCTCCGACGCCCTCTCTTCGATCGGGATCTCCTTGGAACAGGTGCGCCGGGAGGCCGGAGATGCTTTCGAGATGCGCGTCCCCGACAACCGCCGCATCCCGTTCTCCCCCCAGGCGAAGAAGGCTCTGGAGCGGGCGCTCATGGAGGCGGTGCGGCTTCGGAACAACCGCATCGGGACCGAGCACGTCCTGCTGGGAATATTGCGCAACGATGACGGGACGGCCGTCAGGATACTCGCCGGCATGGGCGTGTCGCTGGAGGTTCTGGAGGAACGGCTGTGCGAGTTTCGCGGGCGAGCAGCCGGCTAGTGGACGGCCGTATCGTACCGCTACATCCTCGAAGAAAGACGCTCTCGTGACGCTTGGCGTCGTGGTAGCGGAGGGATTGTCGCGGAAGCGATTCTGAGAGACGCGGGTGCTGGCGGAAGTGAGAGAGGTGCTACTCCGAAGGTCCTGACCGTCCGTAGGTTTCGGCTAGACTCCGTAACCGTCCGGCCAGCTTCGGGGCGAGAGCCGAGTCTTCCATCCGCCAACCCCAGTTGCCGGTCGCCGTGCCGGGGGTGTTCATCCGGGACTCCGAGCCGAGCCCCAGTACGTCTTGCATGGGAACGATGGCGCGGCGCGCGACCGAGGAGTGGGCGAGGCGTATGAGGTCCCAGACCGAGACGTACTCCGTGCCTAGGTAGTCCCGGACCAGAGCACGTTCACTCTGCGACGCGGAGTTCCACCATCCGGGTGTGGTGTCGTTGTCGTGGGTGCCGGTGTAGACGACGTAGTCTGCCCCGTCGTAGTTGTGCGGGAGGAAGTAATTCTC
>CALMWA010000334.1 GCA_937873125.1 uncultured Actinomycetes bacterium
TAGAGGATGCCGAAGTTGACCATCTTCGCCCGCCGCCGCAGTTCCGGCGTAACGCTCTCCAGCCGCACGTCGAAGATCTCGGACGCCGTCCGCGTGTGGATGTCCTCGCCTGTTCGAAAGGACTCGACTAGCGATGGCTCCTCCGTCATGTGCGCGAGTATCCGAAGCTCTATCTGCGAGTAGTCCGCGACGACCAGCTTGCGTCCCGGCGAAGCGGTGAAAGCGTCCCGGATGCGGACGCCCATCGGCGTGCGAATCGGGATGTTCTGCAGGTTCGGCCGGTCGCTGGAAATGCGGCCCGTCGCGGTCGTCGTCTGGTTGAGCCGGGTGTGCAGGCGTCCCTCGTCCGTGATGAGATCCATCAACCCGTCGATGTACGTCCCCTTCAGCTTGGCGTACTCCCGGTACTCGATGATGAGGCGTGCGATCTCGTGTCCCTGCAACTCCAACTGCTGCAATACCTTCGCGTCCGTGGAGTAGCCGGTCTTGGTCTTGCGGGCCGGGGGGATGCCCATGTCCTCGAACAACACCTTGCCGAGCTGCTTGGGAGAGCCGATGTTGAACTCCTGGCCAGCCTCTGAGTAGATGCGGGCTTCGAGGTCGCTGATGCGCTCTACCAACTCCTCGCCGACGTCTTCCAGGGTGCTGCGGTCCACCGGCATCCCGATCCGCTCCAGGTCTCCGAGCACGTCCGCGAGCGGCAACTCCACGTCGTAGTAGAGCCTCGCCAGTCCCATCTCCTCAAGCTCCGCTTCGAGCGTTGGCGCGAGGACGTGGATCAGCGCCGCCCGCCGCGCCGCATCCGTGACAGCCGGGTCTTCGTGCTCGACCGTGACCTCCGCTATGCCCCGCTCGGAGGCCATCACCTCCGGCTCGTAACCACCGAGCCCCGGCTTCACCAGATAGGCGGCGAGGTACGTGTCGAAGCTCGCGCCGCGCACCTTTAGCTCCTTCGCGTCGTGAACCTTCAGGGGGCTCTCCGGCACGCCGGCCGTGATCCGCACCTCGTCCTCCGCCACGGCGACGCACCAGCGACCACTATCATCCCCGACCGGCGCGGCGGCGACCGGCTCGAAGGAGAGTTCCACCGGCTCCTCGGAGACACGCACCGCGAGCCTCTCCGGCGGCGGCGCGGCTTCCCCGCCGACGACCGGCAACTTGGGTAGCCGATTCTCCGCGAGGCTGCGGAACTCGTACCGTCGGAAGACCTCCACGCACTCCGGCGAGACGCCCTCGAAGACAAGCCCTTCGGCGTCGAACTTCACCGGCGCGTCGAACCGCATCCGAGCCAACTCCAGCGACATAAAAGCGCTCTCGCGGCCTTCTTCGAGCTTCTTGCGCGTCCCCTTCGCGGAGACCTTTTCCAGGTCTTTATACAGTTCCTCGATAGTGCTGAACTGCTGTAGCAGGCTGGAGGCTCCCTTCGGGCCGATACCGCGCACGCCGGGGATATTGTCCGAGGAGTCGCCGGTGAGGGCTTTGTAGTCCGGGATCTGCTCCGGCGTAACCCCGTACTCCTCTATGACCTCCTCGCGGCCGTACTCCTTCGTCTCGGAGACGCCGCGGGTGGTGCGGAGAACCTTCACCTTGCCGTCAACGAGCTGCATGGCATCCTGGTCGCCGGTTACTATCTTGAGCTGCACGCCGTCTGGAACCTGACGCGACATCGTCGCCAGGGCGTCGTCGGCCTCGAAGCCCTCGGCCCGCACGGCGGGGATGTTCATGGCCTCCAGGATCTCGTCGAGGTGGTCGAGTTGTATCCGAAGCTCCTCCGGCATCGCCGAGCGCTGCGCCTTGTACTCCGGGAAGATCTCCATGCGGAACGCGGGCTTCCCGGAGTCCCACACCACTCCGAGCCCGACCTCCTCATCGGTATCGAGAAGCTTCAGGATCATGCTGACGAACCCGTAGAGCGCGTTGGTCGGGAGCCCGCCGGAGGTGACTATGCTCTGCGGCAGCGCGTAGAACGCCCGGTAGAGCAGGGAGAAACCGTCGATAAGGTAGACACGCACTTATCCGATTATACCGGAGAGTTCCCGACTCATTACCCCCGTTTCGCGGACACCTCCGGCTCGCGCGGCGCCCCGAACTCCTGGGCCTGTTCGCCGAGCGGTTGGAACAGGAGTTCCCCTCCGGCGAGCTTTATCAGGTCGTAGCGGTAGAGGCGGTAAGACTCGTACATCTGCGCCGTGATCTCGGCCGCCCTGCCGTGTGACGCGCTGCCGGCCGCCGCCCGCGCCTGCTCCCGGCTCTCCCACAGACAGAACGACAGGCACTCGCGCCGCTCGTTCATCTGGCCCTTGAAGTACCGCAGCAGACCACCCGCCCGCACAGCCTCCTCGTAGGCCCGGTCGTCGTACTCTTTCAAGAGCTCCAGGTCCGCCGTCGAGCGCCGCACGGAGCGGAACACGACGAGGTACAGCCGGTCGAAGGGCGCCTCCGAGAGACGCACGTCCCAATCGAAGCCTTCCTCTATAAGCAAGTTAGCGTAATCTGGGTGTTTCGGAGAGATTTGCTGGCAGGCTTCGAGCAAGCCCACGCGGGTATTCACGTTCATCAATCACCGTCCTGATCCTGGTTCTAGACATCACCTCCTCTGGCATGTATGGCAAGCCTGTACCGGCCCCTCTTGCCGATCACGGTCCCGCGCAGATCCCCCGGCTCCCTCATCGAAGTGTGCCCGAACCCATACCACCCACACGCCAGCCGCCGCAACGCGAACGACGGCGCGTAAAAGGACGCTTTCCGAACCTTCTGTAAATAGCGGATCACGAGCCCAGTATACAGATGAATACGATGCAAGTCCACTTAAACGGTAGAGAAAGCTTCTATATCTCGCCGAGGTACGCTTCGCGGACCTTCGGGTCTTCGCGGAGCTTGGCGGCGGGGGCGGAGTTGACTATGGCGCCGGTTTCTAGTACGTAGCCGCGGGTGGCGATCTCCAGGGCGACGTTCGCATTCTGTTCGACGAGAAGGATGGTCGTTCCTTGCGCGTTGATCTCCCGGATGATGTCGAAGATGCGCTCGACGAGGACCGGGGAGAGGCCCATCGAGGGCTCGTCGAGGAGCAGAAGTCTGGGGCGACTCATAAGGGCGCGCCCGATGGCGAGCATCTGCTGCTCGCCTCCGCTCATGGTGCCGGCCTCCTGTTTTATGCGCTCCTGAAGGCGGGGGAACAGTTCAAAGACGCGGTCCATGTCCGTCCTTATCCCGTCGCGGTCGCTCCTGTGGTACGCGCCCATCTCCAGGTTCTCGCGGACGGTCATGCGCGAGAAAATCTTACGTCCCTCCGGACTCTGGGCGATTCCCCGAGAGATCATGTCGTGCGCCGGAGTACCTTGTATCTCCTTGCCATCGAAGATGACCTTGCCCTCTTTGGGCGGCAGAACGCCGTGGATGGAGCGGAGCGTGGTCGTTTTGCCCGCGCCGTTGGAGCCGATGAGCGTTACGACCTCTCCCTCCTCCACCGTGAGCGAGACGCCGCGCAGGGCGTGGATGTTGCCGTAGTAGCTGTGCATGTTCTCTACTTCGAGGAGTGCCATGCTAACGTGTCTCCACGAAGGTCGCAGGCTTCAACCCCGGCAGGCCGTCAATGCTCGCGGCGTTCTTGCGCGCCCGGTAGGCCTCCATCTTCGTCTCCCCCTTGCGCTTAGCGGACTCGACGAGCTCATCGCGGTGTCCCACGAGCTCCATCAGTGGGACGCCGAACCCGCACGAGGTAGATACTCGGTCCACCGCCACGTCTATGATGGCCCGCGCTCCAGGCAAATCGGGGAGATGGGAGCGCAATTCGTCGTGAGCATCGTCGCCAGGCTCGTGGACCCTGCCCCGCCCGTAGAGGCGAACTATCCGCGGAGAGCCGTCGAAAGCGCAGAACATCAACGTGATCCGCCCTCCAGCTTCGTCCGCCTTCAGGTGGGCTATCGTCTCTACGCCGCTGCCCGTAAGATCCAGCCACGCGACCCTTCTCGCGTCCAGGATCCGGAAGGTGTCGAGACCGCGCGGCGAGACGTTGACGTGGGTCTCGGGATCGGTGGGAGCGGTGGCGACGAAGAACACCGGCTGCTCCTCGAACCAGCCGGCGAGCTCTTCTGGTATTTTGTCGAAGGTCTGCCCCATCCTAGCCCGTCTTGGCCGTACCGAGGTACGCTTCGATTACCTTCGGGTCCTGCCGGACCTCCGCCGGAAGCCCCTCAGAAATCTTCTCCCCGTGATCCAGCACCGTAACTCTGTCCGAGATGCTCATGACGACGCGCATCTCGTGCTCGATGAGTAGCACCGCTATGCCCCGTTCCTCCCTCAGCCGTCCCATGAGTTCCGTGAGCTTCGCCGTCTCCTGCGGGTTCATCCCCGCCGTCGGTTCGTCGAGGAGCAGGAGCTTCGGCTCGGAGGCGAGAGCTCGTGCTATCTCCAGGCGGCGCTGATCGCCGTAGGAGAGGTTCTTGGCGAACGTCTCCCGGTTGCGGATGCCTACGAAGTCCAGCAGGGTGTTCGCCCGCTCGCGAGACTCCGCTTCCTCCCGGCGCGTGCCGGGCGTGCGGAAGATGGAGCCGAGAATCCCGCCGTGCAGGCGCGTGTGCATCCCGGCGAGTACGTTATCCACCGCGCTCATCGTGCCGAAGAGCCGGATATTCTGGAACGTACGTCCGATTCCCCTCTGCGCTCGCTGGTGGGCCTTGAGCCGCGTTACATCCTTGCCGGCCAGCGTGAAAGTGCCGCGGGTAGGCTCGAAGAGGCCGCTCACCATGTTGAAGAATGTCGTCTTGCCGGCGCCGTTCGGGCCGATCAGGCTGACAATTGACCGCTCGGGAATATCGAAATCCACGGAGTTGACCGCCACCAGACCGCCGAAAATCTTAGTGATCCCCCGCGCCTCCATGATGTTGCCCGCCGGCCGCCGCTCCGCAGCGCTTGCGGCCTGGCCGTCCGCGGCCTGTCCGTTCGGGTTTCCGTTCGTCTCAGGCACGGGCGGCGTCCGTAATGCTCTGGTCGTCGTCCCCGCTGTGCAACTCTTCCTGGCGCTGCCGGTTCGGGATGATACCTTCCGGGCGCAGGAGCATCATCAGGACAAGGATGATGCCAAAGATGAAGAAGTTGTACTTTGGAATATCCGCGCCGGAGAGCAGCGGGCTCCCGACGGCGTCGCCGATCCGATGAACCCAGGTGTTGATCTGGGGCAGCAGGTAGAAGTTCAAGCCCTGTAAAGCAATCGCGCCGAGTATCACCCCGTAGATGTTGCCCATGCCGCCGAGTATCACCATGCACAGAACCAGGATCGAGACGTTGAACGAGAAGCTCGTCGGGAAGATGCTTGCTATAAAAGCGCCGTAGAACGCGCCCGCTATCCCTCCGAACGTCGCGCCGAGCGCATAGGCCCAGAGCTTCGTGGTCACCGGGTTGATGCCCATCGCGGCGGCGGCCGTCTCGTCCTCGCGCACCGAGATCCAGGCTCGACCGAGGCGCGAGTCCCGCAGCCGAATGTTGATGTAGACCGTTATCAGGACCAGGATCAGGATCGTGTAGTACCAAGGGTTCAGGTTCAGAGTACCGAACTGCTGCCACGCCGGGAGAGAGTCCGGCAGGAACGGCAGGCCCGGCGAGTCTATGGCTTTGATCCCGATGGTGCCGTTCGTCAGGTTGAAACCTCCGAGGTCGTCGCCGTTCTGGAAGAACCGCGGGATGATCTCCCCGAACCCCAGGGTAACAATAGCCAGATAATCGCCCCGCAGCCGCAGCGTCGGCGCGCCGATGATGATGCCGCACAGGGCGGTAAACGCGCCGGCGAGGACCAGAATGATCCAGAACGATATATGTATCCCCGGTACCGCGTTACCGCTGACAGTCTCCGTCGGGGCCGCTGAGAGAAATGAGAAGCTCACCTGCTTGAAGTGGCTAGAGGCGAGCCACCCGGTTACATAAGCCCCGAGCGCGTAGAATGCCACGAATCCCAGGTCCAGAAGCCCGGCGAACCCGATCACGATGTTCAGCCCCAGCGCGAGCATCACATACACTGCGATGACTATTGCCGAGAAGAGCAAGCTCTTGCCCAGCACCGCTTCGAGTAGCGGGTCGATCAGCGGGAACAGGAAAGCCAGCGCGATCAGGACGACCGGCAGCGCGTACTTCTTTACCATCCTACTCGCCGCCCCCCTGGACCGCCGAACGGTCGCCGAGGAGGCCCCGGGGCCGGAATACCAACACCAGCACAAGCACCCCGAAGATCACGATAGCCGTCCACCGCACGCCGATGTACTGGTCCGCCATCGAGCCGATAATGCCGATGAGGAACCCGCCGACCACCGCCCCGGTCAGGTTGCCGATGCCGCCCAGCACTGCCGCCGTGAAGGCGTAGAGCCCCTGCGTGAAGCCCACGTTGAAGACGGTGATGCCGTTGAAGAGGCCGAACATCACGCCCGAAGCCCCGGCTAGAATGCCGCCGAGCAGGAACGTGATGGAGATCGTACGGTTCACGTTGATGCCGACCATCGCAGCCGCCTCTTTATCCTGGGCCACGGCCCGCATAGCCTTCCCCTGCTTCGTGTTCTTGATGAAATAGGAGAGGCCGAGGAGCAGCGGGATCGTCGCGGCGATTACGAAGAGATCCTTCCATCGGAAGATGATCGCGTCCCCCGGAAAGATGTTCGCGCTGGAGATGAGCTCCGGGAACGGAACCTGCGCCGGTCCCTTCCACACGAGGCCGATGTTCTGCAAGATGAACGACATGCCGATGGCCGTGATGAGTACGGCGAGACGTGGCGAGTTGCGTAGAGGCTTATACGCGATGCGTTCTATCGCAACGTTCACAAACCCACAGACGACCATAGCCACCACGAGGGCCAGGAGCACCCCAAGTATCTTTATAAACGTCCCGGAGTCGCCGGAGATCGGGGCGAAGATCCCGAAGCCCGCGAGCAGTGTCAGGCCTACGAATGAGCCGATCATGAAGTTGTCGCCGTGGGCGAAATTGATCAACTCGATGATTCCATAGACTAGCGTATAACCCAGGGCCACCAGGGCGATGATCGCCCCGTTCGTAATACCTATAAGAAGTTGCGAAACGAATTGCCCCGGATTCGCCACCGCTTGAATAAGCAGCGCCACTAGCAGTATCGCTATTAACACCACCGCGAGGCGCGACTGCCAACTCGACCCCTTGATGCTGTCCATCAAGGCTCCGGATCTGGTCTTCGTTGCTTCACCAGTCGTCATTCAGTTCCCCGTTCTAGAACCGGGACCGCCGCGTGTACGGCGGTCCCCATAAGCATAGTTGCCTCAGTCGCCTAGACGAGATCCTTCACGTCGAGCACCCGGTCAAGCTTGAACTTGCCACCCTCGACCTTCTGGACGGAGAGTTCTGTGAGGCTCGTGTCGCCGTCCTCGTCGAAGCTCCAAGTGCCCAGCACGCCGTCGTAGTCCTTCGTGGCCTTAATCTCCTTGAGCACCGCCGCGCGATCGGGGGCGCCACCGGCCTCTTCCGCGGCCCGCTCGATGGCGTCGAGCATCACGTTGGCGGCCTCGTAAGCGTACGCGGTGTACGGCTGGATCGAGTCATCGTACTTGCTCTCGTAGTTCTTGACGAACTCCTTGCCCTTGTCGGAGAGCTCGCTCTGCGGGAGACCACCGAAGGTAACGTAGATGCCCTCGGAGGCGTCGCCCGCCTGCTCGATGAGGCTGTCCACGAAGATGCCGTCCGGACCGATAAAGGCCACGTCCTCATTGCTCATCCCCGCACCGACCTTATCCTTGAGGATCTGGGCGGCGTTGTTCTCGATGATGCCACCGAAGTAGATGGCGTCGGGCTGCGCCTGCGCGATCTTGTTCATCAGCGAACGGTAGTTCGAGGCCGAACCGTCGATACCCTCGCGCCCGATAACCTCGATGCCGGCGCTTTCGGCAGCCTTCTGGAACTGGTCGGCGAGACCCTTACCGTAAGTCTCCTTGTCGTCGAGGATGTAGACCGACTGCAGCCCCTCCTCTTCCATCAAGGCCGCACCCGCGGCGCCCTGCTTGTCGTCAGCCACGATCACGCGGGTGTAGTTGCGCTCGCCGGTGGGATAGTACTTGTCCGGTTCGTCGGACTCGCCACCGGGCTTGGTCAGGCCGATGTAGGTGTTGGCCGGAGAAATCATGCCAAGACCCGCCTTGTTGAGGATCGGGATCTCGACCGCCGCGCAGCCGGAGTTGAACGGCCCGATCCAACCGACTATAGACTCATCCTGCGCCGCGCTCTGGGCGTTCTCGGCGCACTTGGCCTCGTCCCACTGCCCGGACTGCGCCGTGGCGTCGTCGAGGGACTCGTACTCGACCGTTACGTCACCGGCCTTGCCCTTACGCTCTTCGAGGGCTAGTTTGATCGAGTTGACCATCGTCGTAGTCTGCGCGCGGTTCGCGCCCTGTAGCGGCAAATCGCTGACGATCTTTACGCTGTCGCCGCCGCCACCACCACTATCTCCACTGCCACTACCACCGCCGCAACCGGCGATCAGCAACGCCAACGCGACACCCATCGCCGCAAGCATCCCCACTCTACGTACTCTACGCACCCTTGCCTCCTGTTGTCTTCCGTACACTGTCCCTTAACTCCGCATACGTTGCGCGGACCAGCCCAAATTACGTTCCGGTAGCATGGTCCGTAAAGAGTCGCCTATTGGCTGGGAAGTATGGCCGTATACGATCATCCCTGTCAAGCGACGCTGCGAGGCTTCCAAAACACGCTTTGTACGTTGGTATAATGCACCCTGTTCTCTGCGCCGGAGTGGCGGAATGGTAGACGCGCCGGACTCAAAATCCGGTGATCGCAAGATCGTGTGGGTTCGAGTCCCACCTCCGGTACTTTTCGACCTTCAGCTTTCACGGTTCCCCGAGACACCGGACAATGGTAGATTGCCGGTGTTGGCTTCGTCCTGTTGAAGAGAGGAGTTGAACGTCCGCGATGCCCCATCCCTGGCACGACGTTTCACCCGGACCGAACGCGCCCCAGGAATTTCTGACCCTGATCGAGATCCCCAAGGGCTCGAAGGTGAAGTACGAGTTGGACAAGGACACGGGGCTACTGATCGTGGACCGCATACTCTACGCTTCCATCCACTACCCGGCGAACTACGGTTTTATTCCGCGCACCCTGGGCGACGACGAGGACCCTCTGGACGTGCTGGTTCTCATGCAAGAAGCCGTGTATCCCATGACCCTGGTCCGGGCCAAGCCCATCGGTATGATGCATATGGTCGACGACGGGGAGGACGACGAGAAGATCATCTGCGTCAACCTCGACGACCCGGAGTTCCGCTCCTACGATCACTACTCGGACCTCCCCGAACACCGTCTGGACGAACTCCGCAGCTTTTTCGAGGACTACAAGAAGCTGGAAGACAAAGAGGTGAACGTCGAAGACTTCGCCGACCCGGAGGAGGCCATCGAAGCCGTCAAATACTCGATGGACCTATATAAAAAGACATTCTCCGACGACAAGGACACCGCCAAGTAATGGACCTGGCCGACAAAACGTGCGTACCGTGCAGGGGCGGAGTACCGCCGCTCGCGGGTAGAGACCTCAAAGGGCTCGCCCGGCAAGTGCCGGGATGGGAGGTCGTTGGGGAGCATCACCTGAAACGGGAGTTCCGCTTCAGGAACTTCCGGGAGGCGCTCGCGTTCGTGAACAGGGTCGGGGCGCTGGCCGAGGAGCAGGGCCATCACCCGGACGTGAGCTTCGGCTGGGGCCGGGCGGAGGTCGTGATCTTCACGCACGCCATAGACGGTCTCACCGAGAGCGACTTCATCCTGGCCGCCAAGATAGACCGTCTCTAAAAGACCTCTCTTTTCCCGATGCGGTTAGAAGGCGCGTCCGTCGGGCAAGAAGCCTGCGACGAGCGGAGAAGGAGGCTTCATGGCTAAAGCGAAACCAACGGCGGCGAAGAATACCGAGCAAGGCATCCGGGTCCGGCAGGTCACGGACGTTCAGGCGTCCTGGACCGAGGACCGGCGCGGGGCCAACGGCTCCATCACCATTCAACTCATCCTGGACAACGGAGCCGAAGAGTACGTGCTGCAGCCGACAGCCGAGGACACGAAGGTGATGCTCAAGCTATTCGAGCGCAGCCAGAGCGTATTCTTCGACCTCGACCGCAAGGTTCTGGTCCCCAACAACGTCTCGCTCGGATAACGGCCCGGCGCGAAGATCAGGAGGAGTCAAGTGGCGAAAAAGAATGTGGAAGAGCAGATCCTGGTCCGCCAGGTAACGGACGTTCACGCGAACTGGAGCGAGCAGGAGCGTGGCGCTCCGGGCAAATTTTCGTTTCAGTTGATCCTGGACAACGGCGCGGAGGAGTACGCGATCCGGCCGCCGGCCGACGACGCCGACGTTCTGATGGACCTCTTCGACAAGAGCGAGACGATCTACTTCGACATGAGCCGCCAGGTGCTCATCTTCGGCAACCTCGGCCTCGGCGGATAGCCAGTACACAAGGCTAACCCATATAGCTGTCAGAGGGCCTCTTCGGAGGCCTTCTCTCTTGCCCGGACAAAGAAAACTCCGGGACGCCCATCGGACGCCCCGGCAAAGACACGTGAATCTGGCGCTGCGCTAGAACTCGAAGATGATGCGCGACTTCTTGCGGGAGGAGCCTCCCCCGCCGCGACGGAGTAGCAGCCACAGGACGAGACCGCCGCCGACCAGCAGAAGGCCAGTCCCGGAGGTCAGGAACGTGGCGACCGCGCCACTGTGAATGTCAGCGGCGGAGGGGCGCTGCTGCACCTCTTCGGGGGTCGCCGTACCCTCCATGATGTCCTTGAAGTTTTTCAGATCCTGCACCAGGATGGTCTTCGGTCCGGAAGTAACCCTGGAGGCTGCCTCCCCGAGCTTGCCGCCCGGCGTGTCCCAGTAGTTCATCTGCACCTCGACGCGGGTGCGGTTCGCGGAGATCTCCTGGAAGCGAACCTGGCCGGAAGTCTTGACGTCCCCGTCCTCGGTGTTCCACGCGATGGCGCTGTTGGGCTCGTTCTGGGTAGTCTTGGCGTCAAACTCGGCCCTGTAGCCCAGAGGTCCTTTGACGACCCAGTGGGTGGTGTCCGGGCCGGTCGGGCGGACCTCCTCGATGTTGCTCATGAAGTGGGATAGGTTCTCCAGGGTCTTCCAGTAGTCGTAGACCTTCGCTACCGGAGCCTCTACTTCTATACTCGCATCTATGCGCTGAGCCATGAATACCTCCAGGTAATGGCGATTTCGTGTGCGGCGGATGTCTACCCTGCGCAGCATCGGTTAAACCTGTGTGTCAGGGATCACACTTCAGCATCCGCCACCGATCCCGTTTCCCCTGTCGGCGAGCTCGCAAGCGTCTCGCGCCGGAAGTCCCCAGATGCCGCGTCCGGCCTCCCGAGCCGCCGACTGGGCCCGGCGAAACTCATCCAGGTACCGGACATTGGGCGGGAAGGTGGCGACCTGCGCGTAGCCGCTCTCCAGAAGCAGCTGGTTGTGCATATAGCCGTCCCGCAGGTACACGTAGGCGAGGACGCGCCCGTAGCGATCCACCTTCTCCACATCGAACCGCAGTGTAACGCGGTTGCCGCTCTCTTCCAGAGCGCGCTCCGTGAAAGCCGCCGCTTCGTCGGCGAGCGGCTGCGAACCTTCGGGGCCGTATTTCTCCGGCGTGTCGACGCCGATAAACCGCACGTCGTTCACGCCGTCTATCTCCGGCCGAACCTCTATAGTGTCCCCGTCCGTGACTCGCGTAACCGTGTACTCACCAACCTGGACCACTTCGGTCTTTTCGGGAGGGCTATCCGTAACGAGCCGGGCGCCGCATCCGGCGAGAAATGCCAGGAGGAGCAGGAAGACGATCCGTGTGAGAGCCCAGCGCATCATCGCCAGAGACCCTGCCGGAAGTCCATCCAGCAAACTACGGCAACATGCGGCAAGGTCAGAAGCGAGATCGCGACGAGGTAAACCCCCAGGAGAGATTGCAGTCCCGACGCCGATTCCGGTAGCGCGAGGTACAGGCCGGCGAGTAAGACTATCGCCGCGAGCGTGAGCGGTGCGGAGTCTCGCACGAAGTTCGCCGCGGCCGGCCCGATTCGGCCGCGCTCCAGAGCCGCAGCCGAACCTTTGTCGAGGAGCATCAGCCGGGCGATGTGGCGGGGAGCGTGCCAGAGACAGAAGTAGGCCCCGACCGCCAAGACAGGCGGCACAAGGGCAAAATAGGCGGCAAGTAGCAACGTCTCCGCTACATAGACGCGCCATGCGTCATGCAAGGTGGTGGAACTTCGGTATCCGATAACCAGCGACAATAGCGTGAAACCGACGAAGACCGTGCCCGCAATGACTCGGAATGCGGAATCGAAGATCCACGCCTCCGGGGAGATCCCGGCCCCAAAGAGCCCGGAGGCGCTGACAGCGACCTGACTATAGACCTCCGGAAAGGCCAGGAGCGGCACGAACATGGGCAATCCCCCGCGAACGAACAACGTCAGCAGGCGCGATGCCGGTGTCATGGAGCGATCCGCCGGGCTGATGGTTAGCAGATACCAGAGATCCCCCTGTCCCCAATGAAACCAGGTGAGCGCGATGAACAACGCGAAGGCCGCCACTGGGGCGAAGAACCAGAGAGCCAGGTAGGAGAACGCGAGGACGAGGTACACGAGGCCGACGGCGAGCACGGACGCCGCCGTCGATAGGCAGGGGGTCAGCCTCGCGGGGACTAGGTGATCCACCGCGCCGTGCGGTACTCCGAGAAAGGCCAGGCTCGCCACGAACGGCGCGTACACGAGGTACTCCGGCACTTTCACGCCGGCGGCGAAGAGGACCGTTAGCCCGGCGACGGGAACGATAGAGAGTGCGTTGGTTGTCCGTGCCAGGGTGTCGCGCGCGGAAGACGCTGCGGAGGGCGGCGCAGTGGGAGGTCCGGAGGACACTTACGGGTGTCGGTCGAGGAGCATGCCGCCGGCGACCTTCAGAAACGGGGTTTTCGGCAGCGCCAGGATCAGGCGCAGATCTTCCAAAGGCGTGCTCCGCTCAGTCAGGAAGCGAACCAGGGCGCTGGGCGGCACGCGGTTGAACATCGTGGCGTAGATGTCCGGGCATCGCTCCGGGTAACGTCGCATGAAGCGCAGGAATATGGCGTCGAGCATCTCGAAGCGCCGGGGATCGGCCCGGAGTGGCGGCTCACGGTCTCCAGCCAGGGCTTCCGCCAGGGCGCGGCAGTAGCGCTGAATCCGCAAGAACGTGTAGCCCGTGGAGGGGCGTGTCTCGCCGCCGAGCATCCCGATGGAGTAAGACCTCTCGCCGATCCGCCGCGGGAAACGGTAGTCCGTCATCGGTATGTAGCCGCGCTCCTCGCCGTCCACCCGGTACTCGTGCGGCAAAAGCCCGTAGTGATCGTGCAGGTACGCGGATATCTCAGCCCGGTGCTCCTCCGCTGAGACCTCTACTTCGCTGAGATACACGTTCTCAACGAGAGCCTCGCGCTCCCCGAAAGGCAGCGCGTACATGAACCGCAGCCCCCGGCTCTGGTTCACCGAGAAGTCCATCAAGGTGCAGACTTCCGGGTCGAAGACGGGGCGGGTCGTCCGCAGCCGCATACCGAGGAACTGCTGAGGAACCCAGCACGAACGCTGGCGCAACTCCGTAAAGGCCGGAGACCCAGCCGCCAATCCGCGTCCATCGAGCACCACGCAGGCGGCATACGTATCCCCGGAAGTCCTGACAAGCGTGTGGGCGCCGCGCTCCTCGCGGCTCTCAACGGCCTCGCCCAGCCGCAGCGTAACGTTCGGGTACGCGGCGATGCTCCGCAACACGGACTCGTAGAAATCCCCGGCAGCCAGGCAGAGATATGGATGGCTCTCCGAGGTCTGGGTGATGGTGCGTTTGCCGGACGTCACGCTCCAGGAGCGCCAGCTCTCTATCGCCAGGTGCGAGAACGGCGTGTCTTCCACGTCCCAGAAACACCATGTCCGGTCGTCGTCAAAAGTAGTCCTCTGGTCCAGGATCAGGATCGGCTCCGTGACCCCGCGCTCCAGCAGATAGTAGCAGACGCTCAGACCCGCGCAGCCCGCGCCCAGGATGACGAACCCGAAATGCCCGGACCCGGCGCGCCCGGCGAGCAAGGATTCGGGTACTTCGGCGGGAACGCTTCTACGCACGGACGGCGCGTAATCGCCGGGGACTTCCGGTCGTGATCCTTCTTTCAGCAATCGTTCTCCCGTCCGCATCCGTAGATTCCTCCCGATCATACCGGATGCGCCGGCGTTCTCTGTGTCCGAAGAGACGAAACCGGACCCCGCCGGTTGACGGGACCCGGTGCGCAGCGGGACGTTTAAGACCCGCTCGATGTCGAACAGTCGCTGCTAGGCGCTCCTGGACTGCTCTGCGTGTTCGCCCTCGGCGAACTCCTCAGCATTCGGTACACGAGACACAAACATACCCACACTTACAGTGGTTGCCGTAAAATGATGGGGATTGCACAAAGCTTATAGAGAGGAGGCCGCGGAGCGGGCCTTTTGGTCGAAGGTAAACCCGCTCCGCGAGATGCATGGAGAGTCTACCAGAGCATGTTACTTC
>CALMWA010000335.1 GCA_937873125.1 uncultured Actinomycetes bacterium
TTCATCATCGCCCGGTACAAAATTCGATGGGTCTCGGAATAGAAGTCCTCGGCCTGCAACCTCTCGGCCACCGCCGACACGGCCGTTTCGGAGACGAGCATCGCCCCTATAACAGCCCGTTCAGCGTCAAGATCATGCGGCGGCACACGGGCCGCGTCCGGCCCGGAAGGTACCTCCCGCATCCTCCCCCGTCGTTCCATAATCCCCTAGCATGCAGCATAAAGGGCCTCGTTACAAGACGAGACCCTTTACCTTTTGGTTCAGGTTGTGCCTAAAGCTACAGTCGAGCTACAGACTGTTCCTACAGCTTGGGGACGACGATGATCTTTACGTTGGCCTCTACGTCTCCGTGGACCTGAACGGGGACCTGGTGGGTTCCTAGTGATTTGATCGGCTCGGCGAGCTTCACGCGGCGGCGATCGAGGTGTATTCCGCGCGCCCGCTCGATGGCGCCTGCGATATTCGCGGCGGTGATGGAGCCGAAGATCCGCTCGTCCTCGCCGGTGCGCGCCTCGATGGTGATGACGCTCTTGTTGAGTGTCGCCGCGATCTCTTCGGCGCGCTCGGACAGCCGGCGGTCACGCTCCTCGGCCTCCGCCATCTCGCGGCGGGCCTCCTCCATCTTCGCCGGGGTGGCTACCTCGGCGAGGCCGCGCGGGGCCAGGAAGTTGCGGACATAGCCCCGGCTAACCTCCACGATATCTCCGCGCTGACCGATCTTCTCGACGTCCTGGGTCAGGATCACCTGCATCAGATACCCCCTACTGCCCGGCCACGTAGGCTAGAAGAGCCATCTCGCGGGCGCGCTTTATGGCGACCGCCGCCTCGCGCTGGTGCTGCGGGCAGAGCCCGGTTACGCGGCGCGCCCGGATCTTGCCGCGGTCGGACGTGAAACGCCGCAGCACGTTGTAGTCTTTGTAGTCCACATACGTAATGTCTTCCTTGCAGAACACGCACGGCTTGCTCTTGACCGGGCGCTCCTTGCGAGAAGAAGGACTTCTTCTCTTACCCATCTAAATCTCCTCTCTTGAAAGGCTCTAGGCTGACGCCTCGGCGGGCTCCAGATCCGGCTCCGGCAGCGGCTGGTGCGAGTAGCTCGGCGGGAGCTTCACGATAATGTGCCGCAGAATATCGTCCGAGACCCGCAGGATACGCTTCAGCTCGATCAGCGTCCGCTCCCCGGCGGTGAACTGTAGAACCGCGTAGAAGCCGTCCTTGCGGTGGTCGATCTCGTAGGCCAGCTTGCGCTTTCCCCAATGGTTCGTATCTTCGGCCTCGCCGCCCGTACGCTCGATGATCGTGCGAAAGCGCCCGATGGTGCTCTCGACCTGCTCTTCGTCGAGCTCCGGGATAACTATGAGCATGGCTTCGTAAGTGTCGATGTTTGCCTCCTCCGGTCTAGTATCGGCTTCGTCAAAGCGTCGAATCGCCCAACGAAGCAGGGGCTTATTTGATTGCCCCGATAGTTTAGCAGCGCGAACGAGGTGTTACAAACTTACCTCTCCGCCGGTTCGTCTCCGCTCCGTGACGAGTAGTGACCGACGCCTGGTCCTGAGCAGTTGGCGGGAGTAAGATGTGATCGGAAGGAAAAGCGTTGCGTTCGGACTTGCGGGCTAGCCCCATGTCCGGGCGGCAAGGAGGTAGGGATCATGGCAGGTTTCCCGCCCATCAGCGTTCGGCAACCCCGGCCGCACGACCTGGTAGACGATCCGGTCGGAGTCTGCGGCGTCGGTACGGGCTTCGAGGGCACCATCTCGGCGCGTATTCGGGCCGCGAACGGCAATGAGCTGGCGCAGAGATCCATAAAGGCCGGAGGCACGGGGATCTGGGGCAATTTCCGCGTCGGGATCGACCTGCCGGGCCGCCCACCGACCCCCCGAGGCACGCTGGAGGTCTTCGAGGAGGCCCAGGACGGGAGCGGCAGCGAGCTTAACAAGGTGGTTGTACCGGTAGTCTTCGGCACCAACCTCATCGCCGGGTACGTCGGCTTCGCCCAGTACGAGGTTGAGAGCGGAGATACACTGACGAGCATCGCCCAGCAGTTCTACGGAGACGGGGACCGGTGGCGCACCATCTTCCAGGCCAACCGGAACCAGATCGAAGATCCCGACGTCATCTTTCCGGGACAGGTCCTCCGTATACCCCAGTAGGCCACGCGTCACCCGGATGGTTTTCTGCTAAGGCAGCGTCCGCCGTCAACGTCAATAACGGTCATGCCTGCGTCACACGCCGGGTTTCGAGATGGTACGGTTATGGGCCGTAGAGACCCGCGAAGGAACAGGACCTGAGAGCAGCCAAGAGACCGGGACCCGCAGCACTGCCGATATGGCTTCTGGCGGCGGTGGTGCCGGCGGTGATCGGGGGACTGTGGCTCTGGTGGGATGCCCGGAGCGGCGTTGCGGGCCTTCTCGTGGGCGCTCTTCCGGGGGTCCTTCTTCTCTCTACCGGGCTCTCTGCGCTGCTCTGGGCGGGAGATGATCGGATCTTCCAGTTCATGTCGCTCGGAGCGGCGTCCGGGGTAGTGCTCGCGTTCCCTGCGATGCTCGTCTTTGGCCCGGTCGCAGCGCTCGTGTTGCTCACCGGGTCGGCGGCGAGCTTCGTGGCGGCGGGAGCTCTCGCCATCTGGCAGGAGCCGGTGCCACACGGAGTTCCAAACCCGGAGATGACCCCCGGCATGATCGCGCGGGCGGCGGAGGACGAGCTATCCATGTGCTTGATCGTCCTCACGACGTGGCCCCTCTCTGTAGGAAGACGCGCTGGGCGTATCGGACAGGAGTTGCAGGAGGCGCTGGCGCTCTTCGAGGAGCGTGGGTGGAAGGCAGATCCCGCAACCTACCATCGCACCCCGCCGCCACTCGAAGCACCGGGCCGTGGAGACCTCCGCTACGATCACGACGGGTTCGAGCATCTCACGTTCGATAGCGGATACGAGCCGTGGCCCGAGGAGCCGGGACGGCAGCGTTGGCTCTCCTACGCGAACAACCGTACGGCACACGCCTGGCTGCTCCGCCATCCGGGAGAGCCGCGCCCGTGGGTCGTGTGCGTCCACGGCATCCGCACGGGCTCCCCAAAACTCGACCTGCCGCTGTTCCAGCCGGACTACCTGTACCACGAGCTGGGCCTGAACCTGCTGCTCCCGGTACTCCCCATCCACGGCCCTCGTAGAGTCGGGCCGGTCAGCGGCGACCGCATCCTGGCCGGAGACGTCATGGACACGCTGCACGCCGGCTCCCAGGCAGTGTGGGACATCCGACGACTGATCCACTGGCTAGAGCACAGTGAAGGCGCGCCAGCGGTCGGGGTGCTCGGCCACTCTCTCGGCGGCTACGTCTCGGCGCTGCTCGCAGGCCTCGCACCCGGACTGGACTGCGTGGTTGCCGGCAACCCGGCCGTTGACCCCTCGCACCTGTTCTGGCGCAACGCCCTCTCTCTAGCGACACACTACTTGAGAGCCGCTGGCGTGGACGAGACCTCGATGGACGAGTTGATGCGCACGGTCTCGCCACTCGAATTCGCGCCGCTGGTGGGTCGGGACCACCTCGCCATCTTCGCCGGCGTCGCCGACCGGGTCGTACCCCCCATCGAGGCGTACAATCTCTGGAACCATTGGAACCGGCCGCGCATAGCCTGGTATCAGGGAACCCACCGGGGCTTCCTCCGTACCCCCGAAGGCCGGGACGTCCTCGAAGATACCCTCCGCGACGCCGGGATGCTTCCAAAAAACGGTTAGCGCTGCGCCCCGATCAATCCGCGACCGCGTTCGCATAGTAGGTTAGGATCTCCTCGCCGCCAGGCGCCACGCGGCATCCGTCGCACTCCACGATCACTAACTTACGCAGCACCAGCGTTCGCAGAGCCGCCTCGAAGTCCAGCGGTTCGCCGCCCGCGAGGCTCCGCGCACGCGCTATGAGTTCCCCCTTCGACAGAGACTCGTCGTCCGCGTCGAGGAGGGAGCGGGCGAGGAGCGGGACGGCGGCGGGCGGAATCTCCTCGCCGATAGCCCGCATCAGATGCCGGGCCAGTTTCTTGACTTCTTCGATGCGCTCTTCGCGCTCCAGTTCCTGGAACCGTACCCCACGGGCCGCCGCGTACTCGCGCGTGGAGATCGGCGGCCCGAAGCTCACGCTAGCGCTACCGAGACGGAAGCTACCGGCGCGGCGCGCGGTGAGGAGGTTACGGAACATCGAGATTCCCGTGGATGCGAAGAGACCGCCCCACCCGCGCAATCCGGCTTCCGGCCCGCCGGGTTGCAGGAGGCTGTGATCTTCGAGCACCCAGTCGTAGTTGACAGCGACCGGGACGAAGAGGATGTCGGTCCGGTTGGGGTCGAAGCCTCGCATCATGTAGTCGAGGAGACCTATTTTGGGATCTCGCAACCGGCCGTCCCGGCTCAGGCCGCCCTCGGGGAAGATGACCTGGGTGAGTCCGCCTTCCACGGCCATCTGCACGAAGCGCTGGAGTACGCGGCGGTAGAGATCGTCGCCCGTGCCCCGCCGCACGAAGAACGCGCCCATCCCACCGACCAACCGCCCCAGAGGCCACACGCAGGCCCACTCCCCGGCGGCGTAGCTGAGTGCGGCCCGGTCGGCGGTCAGGTGGGCGAGGATGACGTAGTCCATGTTGCTCCGGTGGTTCATCGCAAAGACGATGCTCGTCTCGCCGTCCTGACGGCGGTCCACCGCGCCGAGTCCTTCGTTAGAGACTATGCGGACATCGTAGAGAGCGCGGGTGATGCGTCCGGCAAGCGGAATGCCGATGCGGAAGTACAGAAAAGGGTTGAAGGACGGCACAATCTCGCGGGCGTAGCGTTCTACCCGGCCCATCACCAGCGCCAGCGGGATGCCGCGCTCCCGCGCGTGATTCTCGGCGGCCGCGATGACCTCCTGGTCCTGGGTGAGGCGTTGGATCACGGCGCGTCGGCGCGTCAGTTTGAAGGCCGGCAGCTTGATGCCGCGCCGCCGGGACTCCTCGATCACCCGCGCCGCCCGATGCCGGAAGAGCCACCGCAGGACCGGCCACAACCACCTGGCGGCCGCCAGGACAAGAACCCCACCACCAACCGCCGCAATCCACAAGGCAATCTTACGCATGATCTCTCCGCTCCCTACGGCCCCGGTCCCACTCTGGCGGCAGTATAGTCGCGCCGGAACATTCCGGCCGGACTCCTAGAGACGGCCTCCCCCGAGCCGGTCCAACACGCCCCCGGCCTCGTCCACCAACTCCGCGACGATCCCGGCCGCCCCCTGACCTTCCTTGAGCATCCTGAGCCCCTGTCCGGCGAACAGCGGCGAGTATTCGTCTTGCTCCGCCGCCCGCGACGCGGCGTGGATGTCGCCGGCGGCCACGCCATGCAGCGGCCAGCCCAGCGGTTCGAGGCCGTCCCTCAGATACTCCTCGACCAGGCGATTGCGGAGCCCCCGAGCCGGACGGCCGGTGAAGACGTGGGTGACGACCGTATCCGTCTCGTCGGCGTCCATGAGTTGCTTACGGTAAGCCGGATGCGCGCCGCTCTCGCGCGCCGTCAGAAATCGGGTGCCGACCTGGGCTCCAACGGCCCCGAGTGCCAGCGCGGCCACCAGACCCCGGCCGTCCGCGATTCCCCCGGCGGCCACCACCGGGACGTTCACCGCGTCCACGAC
>CALMWA010000336.1 GCA_937873125.1 uncultured Actinomycetes bacterium
GATGGGGAGACACAACTCCTTCGCAATGTCTGCGCCGCCCTCGACGAGCACGCGCCGGACGGTATGTCCCCGGATGTCCATGCCCAGGATCTGCTCCGCCGCCGACTCCGCCTCTTCGGGACTGTTCACGACCTTGATCCCGCCGGCCTTCCCGCGCCCGCCGATCAAGACCTGCGCCTTGACCGCGACCGTGCCGCCGATCTTCTCGGCCGCCTGGCGCGCCTCTTCGGGCGTGGTTGCGACGATGCCTTCCAGCGTCTCAAGCCCGTACTCTCTCAACAATTCCTTGCCCTGATGCTCGTAGAGATCCAAACCCAACTCCCGCGCAGCCCGTATCGACGGCCCGAATTATACAGAGCCGGTGAAGGTTATTCGCAGCAGACACTTCCCTGCGCGTCTGGTCTCCACCAGATGAGTTACAGCCCGGCTCTTATCCGAGGCTCTGTATACTCTCGCTCGTGGAGAAGAGAGTCAGTTGACCGGAACCGGAACGGCTATAAACGTGGCGACCGTCCTAGTCGGCGGGGGCATCGGCACGCTCGTCGGCGCCCGGCTGCCGGAGGGGATGCGCGCGACGGCGATGTCGGCTATCGGGATCGTTACGTTGCTAGTCGGGGTCTCGAACTTTCTTGAGTTTGACAATCCCCTCGTGCCGCTGGTCAGCGTGATCCTGGGTCTCGTCATTGGCGAGTTGCTCGACATCCACGGCGCTCTAAAACGCTTCGGAGACTATCTGGAGCGGCGGTTCTCGAAGGGGGAGAGTCCGGTCAGCCGGGCGTTCGTGACGACGAGCCTTTTGTTCTGCGTGGGACCGTTGACCGTGATCGGCTCCCTGGAAGACGGCCTCACCGGCGACTACAGCCTGCTCGCCCTAAAGAGCACCCTCGATTTTATCGCCGCTCTCACGTTCGCGTCGGTCCTCGGCTGGGGGGTCTTGCTCTCGGCCGGTACGGTGCTCGTGGTGCAGGGCGCGCTGACTTTCGGGGCCGGGTTCCTCGACCCGCTAGTCACGGACGCCATGATCTCCGCGACCACCGCCACGGGCGGCATCCTCATCGTCGGGCTCGGGTTGATGCTCCTGGATCTCAAGGAAGTCCGCGTGGCGAATATGCTCCCGGCGCTCCTCTTCGCGCCGGTCCTGATCTCCGCCGCCCCGCTCTGGCCGTTCTAGCGTTGGCCGTGCTGTTGGCTGTAGCTTTCGCCAATCCCGCCGATACTGGTAATATGCGCCCCAGCAACCGAAGGTACCCGGCGGTTAGAAAGGGTGTGGAAGTTGGAGAACGACAGGCATTGGCGGGGTAGCCCGCTGGATATGGGCTCCGGGATGGATCCCTACGGCGTCCGGGAGGTTGTTATTGAGTTCGATAATGGTGACACGGACACGTTCACGCCACGCCGGCGGGAGGAATTCGAGTCCTACGAGCTGCACCAGATGGGCGCTTACATAGACGCCATGGCGCACTCGATCCGCAAGAGCATGAGGAGCTAGCGATGCACGGAATAGAGCGTTCCAGGAGCATCCAGGGAGCACCGGAGCCGGACCACCGCGTCAAGAGGATCATCGTTCGCTACGCCGACGGACGCAACCTCGACTTCGTCGCCGACGCCGGCCGAGAGTTCTTCTCCGAGGACGATATCCTCGAACTGAAGAAGGTCTTCGACCACGCCGCCTCCGCCTCCGAGTGGTCCGAGGTTACGGCGCGCGCGAACCTCGAACGCTAGAGCGGCGGTTGGGAGAACCGGAGGAGCCTAGCGGCCGGGACCGTCTCGGTCCGTGTAGCGGTCGTAGCGGTCGTAGTAGTCTTCCTTGAGGTCTACCCGCTCGCCGGCCAGTTCTCGGCGCCGGAGGTCCCACAGGACTTGCAGGTCGTGGTCGATCTTACCGAGGCGCGTGTGGTCGGCGGCGTCGGCGTGGTGACTGCCCTCACGGGCGACGAGCCGTTCGCGCTCCTCGGATAGCTCGTTGATCTTCTGCATCACGGTCTGCGCCATGGTCTCCTCCTCGTGTTTGCAGCAGTGTACATCCGCCGCCCGCCAGCGGCCCGCTAGAATCGAACCGTCGGACGGAGGGTCGTGCTGAGCAGAATCTACCATCTCGGGTACGCAGTTGAAGACCTGGAAACAGCGTCCCGTTTTTACCGGGATAACTTCGGCGTGGAGCCTGGAGAGCCGGAGATCGTGCAGGAGCAGGGCATCATCGCCACGATGTTCGAAGTAGGGGAGTCCATGATCGAGTTGGTTCAACCCACCCGCCCGGACTCGCCCGTCGGCAAGTTCCTCGCCAAACGCGGCGAGGGCTTCCACCACGTCGCCTTCGAAGTGGACGACCTGGAGGCGGCCCTGGCGGACCTCAAGAGCCGCGGCGTCGAGCTGATAGACGAGACCCCGCGAATAGGCGCCGGCGGCACGCGCATGGCGTTCGTGCATCCCAAAGGGGCGTTCGGCGTCCTGACGGAGCTAGTAGAATTGCCCCGATAGCGAGGCGAGAGGGAGAGACACAGCATGGACGTTGAGAAGCAGGGCGGGCGCCAGGAGGAGCGCCGGGACGAACACCGCACGGAGTCCGGCATAGAGGTTCGGCCTGTGTACAGGCCCGACGATCTGGAAGGCTTCGACTACGCAGAGAAGCTCGCGGACCCCGGCGAGTACCCCTACACCCGCGGCGTCTACCCCTCGATGTACCGGGGCCGCCCCTGGACCATGCGCCAGTACGCCGGGTTCGGGACCGCCAAGGAGACCAACGCCCGCTTCAAGTACCTCACCGAGAACGGCCAGACCGGCCTCTCCGTCGCCTTCGACCTGCCCACCCAGATGGGCCGCGACTCCGACCATGAACTCTCATCCGGCGAGGTAGGCAAGGTCGGTGTCGCCATAGACTCGCTGCTCGACATGCGCGACCTCTTCGACGGCATCCCGCTGGCGGAGGTCTCGACCTCCATGACCATCAACGCCACCGCCTCGATC
Source organism: uncultured Actinomycetes bacterium (assembly GCA_937873125.1). Taxonomy (GTDB): domain Bacteria; phylum Actinomycetota; class Rubrobacteria; order Rubrobacterales; family Rubrobacteraceae; genus JACDDK01. Next base: position 2,965 of record CALMWA010000336.1, read on the forward strand.
CTCCTTCTCCTCTACTCGCTCGTCGCCGAGGAGCAGGGCGCCGGGGCCGAGGACGTGACCGGTACCACCCAGAACGACATCCTCAAAGAGTACCTGGCGCGCGGCACCTACATCTACCCGCCCGAACCATCCATGCGAGTGACGACCGACATGTTCGCGTACTGCGCCAGGGAATTGCCGCGCTGGAACACGATCTCCATAAGCGGCTACCACATCCGCGAGGCGGGCTCGACCGCCGTGCAGGAGCTCGCTTTCACCCTCTCCAACGCAATCGCCTACGTCGAAGCGGCCGTGGACGCGGGACTCGATGTCGACGACTTTGCGCCCCGGCTCTCGTTCTTCTTCAACGCGCACAACGATCTCTTTCAGGAGGTCGCCAAATACCGGGCGGCGAGGAGGATGTGGGCCAGAATCATGCGTGACCGCTTCGGCGCCACCGACGAGAGGAGCCTCAAGCTCCGGTTCCACACCCAGACCGCAGGCTCCTCGCTCACCGCCCAGCAGGCAGAGAACAACATCGTCCGAACAACTGTGCAGGCGCTCTCCGCCGTGCTCGGCGGCACCCAGAGCTTGCATACCAACGCTTTCGACGAAGCACTTGCACTGCCCACGGAGCGGAGCGCCAGGAT
>CALMWA010000337.1 GCA_937873125.1 uncultured Actinomycetes bacterium
TGCTTCTGGTCCATCAGCACCTCCCAAGGAATGCTGTAGTGATCGGATCGGTTAACAGGATTATTACATCGCCACTCTCGTTGGTCAACGCTGCTTTCCGCGCCGGAGCCGCTGGAGCCGGACCCGCAAGTGTTTGGCGGCCTCGGTTCGCAGCTCCGCGAAGGATCGCGAAGCCCGCGCGACGAGCGAGGCGGGGTTTACGGCGCCGAGCACGCGCCGCCACAGCGGCAGGGACTCGTAGGCCCGCGCCGCCCGGCGATACGCCGTACTCACCGCGCGGCCCGTCCCCCGCCGCGCGCCGGCCGAGTAGAGGTGCTCGGAGTACGCCCGCCCGAACGCCGCGAACGGCGCCTCCTCCACGCCCGCCGCCCCGGCGAGCAGCCGCAGCCGCTCGTTCGGGGTGAGGGCCGGAGAATCGGCTATGGCTCCTCCACCTCCAGGCGTATCGCGCAGACGCCCGGTGAGATCCCGGTAGAGGTCCTCCGGCCGGCCGCGGACCAGAAGCGCCCACTTCGTCAGCGGTACCGCCCCGATGAGGAGCGCCGGTAAGAGCGTGTAGAACGGCCAGGCGGGGATGCCGCCGCCGGAGTTCGAGTCGCGGCGTCGCCTGTCGGCGGGGGTCTCTTGTTGCTCCTCTTCGAGAGTCTGTTGCTCCTGTTGGAGCTGACGCTCGGACTGGGTATCCGGGATGATACCGGTGGGGTTCGCGGAAGATTGCGGGCGGGGGGCGTTGGCTTCCATCGCCTGGGGCGTGGAGAAGCCGGGAGTCGGGTTGAACGGGTACCAGCCGACGCCGGGGAAGTAGATCTCAACCCACAGGTGCATGTTGGCGCCGGTGACGACGTACTCATCCTCCCCCACGTCTTCGCCGGAGGTGGCACCGTACACGACCCTGGAGGGCACGTCCATCTCGCGCGCGAGTAGCGCCATCGAGGTGGCGAACTGGGTACAGAAGCCCTCCTTGCCGTCACCGAGGAACTCCTCGATGGCCTCGTCGGCGCGGCGGTAGCTCACGTCCAGGTTGTAAGTGAAGTTGCCGTCGTAGACCAGGTACTGCTCTATGGCCCGCGCCGTGCCGTAGGGCGTGCGCGGGTCATAATCTTGCCGGATCTTCGCGGCCGTCTGCGCGATGACCTGCGGGCGGTCCTCCGGTAGTTGCAGGTAGTTGTTCTCTATCTCGTCCGGGTATACGTCGCCTGCTGCCTGGAGTTGCGCTTCGGAGGGCTGCGGGATCTCGGAGATGACGCGGTACCCGCTCCCCTCCGTCAGCGGCCGGTCCACTGACCAGGAGCCGTCGGAGTTCTGCTGCACGCCGTTGGGATCGAGGGAGGGCTGCACGATCTTGTACGCCCCGAAAACGCGCCGCATCTCCGAGTTCATCACCTCGAAGTACTGCGGAACGATCTGGGTCTCTATCTCCGGCGAGATCTCCTCCCCGTAGCCCAGAGCCGGGTCGGTCGTATCCCGCCACTGCGCCCCGTCGAAGTAGTCCAGCGTCCCGGCGCGCCAGTAGAGCGGCTCCGGACTGCGTACCCGGAACAACTCTGCGTCGCGCCCGTAGGTCAGATAGTCGCCCACGTCGGCCTGCACATCTAGCTGCGAGGTCCCCCCAGTCCCGATGCGAGTCCAGTCCACGAGGCCGGTGCTCACGGTCTGGTCGGCGAACGGCGCCTTCGGCAGCACGAGCACGAGCGCCGCCACCGCGATACCCGCGACCACCGCCGCGCGTCCCAGGCGCTCCGTGCCGCCGGTCACGAGAAGCAATGCGAGGACGGAGATCAAAAACACGAAGAAGAACGGCCCTGCACCGGCCTCGAAGCTTATGGTCGAGAGCACTCCTATTGTGCCGCCAAGCACGACGATGGAGAATACCGGACTCTCCTCGTACAGCGTTGCCGAGGTAGCGAACGCCACAACGATGATGACGACCGGGATCAGGACGACCAACAACCCCGGCGCGAGGTCGTACGGTATCGGCTCGGAGTACATGGTGTCGGAGGCCACGTACACGTCTCCCCCGATCTCCAACAGATGCCGGCGCCACTCCCTGAGCGAAAGAAACGGCGGCAACCCGTAGACGGCGAGTTGCGTGTACAGAGCGGCGGCCGGGAACACCAGCACGAAGCGGTAGCTACCCGCCGATCCCACCAGGACCGCGCAGAGCGCCGCCAGGACCATCGCCATGAACGCCCCGTAGCCGGTCAGCGCCACGAGCGAAGATCCATTGAAGCCGCCCGTGAACCCGTCGTAGGTCTCGCCGGTGAACAGGATGCTGAAAGCCCCGCCCGTCGCGAGCGCCGCCACGCACAGCGGCAACCAGACTCTCGCCCCTTTCATTAGACGGCCCCCCTCTCCCGTGCTCGCCCGCCGGCGAGTCCAGCTACTCCCTCCGGCCGCCGCACGACCCGCACCGCCGCGCCGGCTGCCTCCAGCCATCCCACCTCCCGTTGGAACTCCGCCTCGCGCTCCGCTTCGCGGCCGCCGGAATGTCCGGTGGGATAACCCCGGTAGGCGTGGGCGGCGAGCAGCACGACGACGACCGACAGTCCCGAACCGCGCAGCTTTCTGACGCATCCGGGTAGGCTCTCGTCTCGTGTCCGGGAGATCAGGACGGCCCCCTCTCCGAGTGTCGCGCGCTCCTCCGTGACCGTCTCCGAAAGCAGTGCATCCCCGTCAGTCCGCACGGTCGCCAGTATCCGCATCGCGCGCCAGTAGGCCGCCTCGTCGCTCGCGAACTCCGTTTTTTCGGTGGAGTGGTCATTGCAGAGCAGACGCGCCGGCAGGCGTTCTCTCTGAAGGTGCGTCAGGACCGAGGCGGCGACGGAGACGGCGTCCTCTATCTCGGTCTCGACGGCCCGGATGCCGCTGCGACGCACGTCGAGGGCCACGGTGTATCGGCGCGGAGCCTCCAGGGCGAACTCCTTGACGAACAGCTCCCCGGTCCGGGCGACGCTCTTCCAGTGGATGTGACGCTGGTCGTCGCCGCGCCGGTACTCGCGCAGGCCCGCGAACTCATCCCCCCGCTGTCCCCGCGCGCCACGCGAGCCGGCCTCAACGTTCCCGCCGCTCAGGGGGAAGCCCGTCAGGTCGTGAACCTCCGGGTAGACCACGACCTCGGTCTTGCGGACGAACCGGCGCGCGAAGATCAGGAGTCCGAACGGGTCCGCCGTCCGTACCTCCGCCGGTCCGAGCTCGTAGACGCCGCGGCGGGCGAAAGAGACAGGGACTTCGACCGCCGTACCACCACCGCCGCGTAACGGAGGTGCCCGAATCTCGCGGGCGTCGGGGAGCCGATCCGTGATCTTCAGGCGCGAGGTGTCGAGGCGCGAGTCGTTGGAGAGCAGGACGTCTATCCTCGCACTCTTGCCGGCGGTCAGTCGCTCCCCCGCCGGCAGGCTGCGCGAGAAGCCGATGCCGCGGGAGGCGAGGTAGCCGAGCACGAACGAGGCGACGGGCAGGATGAGCAGGGCGTACCCGAGCTGGTGAAACTGGGTCGTGCCGATCACGCGCGCCACCACCAGCACCAGCACCCCGATGATGATCGCCTGCCAACCCCGCGCCGTGGGCCGCACGGAGAATCGGACGCCGCGACGCTCGCCACGGCGCTCGCGCCAGCGCCGCAAGATGGCTAGACCGCCTCGGTGACCGGGACGGATCGCAGTATCTCGCGCACCACCTCGTTGGCGACGCTTGAGCCACCGCCGGCGAACCCGTTCGACGACCCGCGGGCCTCGGTGGAGGCGATGATCCTATGCGCCAGCACCGCTGGAGCCAGCGCCTTCACGTCGTCGGGAGTGCAGTAGGAGCGCCCGCTAGCCGCCGCCCACGCCCTGGAGGCCGCGAGCAGCATCCGGCTCGCCCGCGGCGAGGCGCCCAGGTAGACGTCCCGGTGGTCGCGGGTCGCCGAGGTCACGGAGACGACGTAGCGCAGGACGGCCTCGCTCGCGTGGACCTCCTCGACGAGGCGGCGCATCGCCAGGAACTCCTCAACGCCGACCACCGGGGAGAGGTCCGCGACGGGGTCTCGCGAGAGCTTGAGCATCTCGGTCTCGGCGTGGTCGTCCGGGTAACCGAGATCCATCTTGATCATGAACCGGTCAAGTTCCGCGTGCGGGAGCGGATATGTCCCCTCGTGCTCAACCGGGTTCTGGGTCGCAACCACCCCGAAGGGCTGCGGCAAGAGGCGCGTCTGGCCGTCCACCGTCACGGAACCCTCCTCCATCGCTTCTAGGAGTGCGCTCTGCGTCTTGGGGCTGGCGCGGTTGATCTCGTCGGCCAGCACCACGTTCGCGAAGACCGGCCCGGCCCAGAACTCGAAGCCGCCCTCGCCCTGGTTGTAGACGTTCAGGCCCGTAACGTCGGCCGGCAGGAGGTCCGGGGTGAACTGGATGCGGCAAAACTCCGCCCTGATAGAGCGCGCCAGCGACTTCGCAAGGAGCGTCTTCCCCACGCCGGGCACGTCCTCGATCAGGACGTGCCCACCCGCGAGCAGGGCCACCACCGCCAGAGATACGCTCTCGTTCTTGCCCGAGACCGCCCGCCCGACGTTGGAGACTATACGGCCTACCCTATCCGAGAAATCGTTGTAATCCAAAGAAGCTCCGCCTGTTGTCTAGACAGTGAATGGAATTATATCAAGCGGTCAAAAGCGCCCGTCAGAAGGCGGGCTCGCCCAGAGACGCCTCGCCGTAGAACTGCTCGACGTAGCGGCGCTGGGTCTCGTTGAGGCCCCGCGAGTACCACACCATCACCACGTAACGCGGCTCTTTCGGCGTCGCCTTCGGGTACATGCCGCACTCCATCGGAAGGCGGTTGCCCTTGCGGGCGTTGCACTTGGTGCAGGCGGTGACGACGTTGTCCCAGGTGTTGCCGCCGCCGCGCGAGACGGGCTTCACGTGGTCGCGGGTCAGGCAGTCGCGGCGGTTCAGGTCGTCGCGGTGTTTGCCGCAGTACTGGCAGCGGTAGTTGTCACGGGCGAAAAGGATCGTGTTGGTCACATGCCGGCGCAGGCGGCGGGGTATCTCGACGAACTTGATGAGCCGGATGACCAGCGGATACGGGTACTCGGCCCGCTCGGAGCGGAAGCGCCGGTCCAGGTTCGCCTCCACGATCTCGGCCTTCTCGGAGACGACGAGGACGATAGCCCTCTTGACCGGAACCAGGGCCACGGGCTCGTAGCTGGCGTTAAGCGTCAGGCATCGTGCCACGCCCGCATTCTAACATAGCCGAATGCTTGCGGCGTAAAAAGCGTGTTACATACGGGGATTTCTCGAGCCCGAGCTTACTTACGGACCACGAAGCTCCAGCTTCGGGCGTTGGATCTCCCCTGGCCGTCGGAGGCCACGATCCTCACGCTGTGCCGGCCCACCCTGAGACGCGGCGTCACATAGGAGAGGCGGTTGGCGGCTCTGTCGTAGGAGAAGGATCTCTTGAGACGCCCGTCGAAGTAGAGCCGGATATTGTTTCTGGAAAGATCCGTCTGCGCGTCTCTGACAAGCGCCGTGATGCGCGGGGTGCGGTCCTTGATCTTCGCGCCCGGCGCGGGACGCGGCGAGAGGATAACCGGCCGGCTGGTGTTGGGCTCCGCTGGCGGCGGAGGACAGGGCGGTTGCTGGGAGGTGGAGCCGGTCTGGACGATGAGTCGAACCTCTCCGCCGTTCGCGTAGGTGGTGTAGTAGAGCCCCTGCGTAGCACCGGCGGGACCGAACGTCAGGGAGGTCGGGCTGCCCAGACAGCCGTCGAAGACCGACCTGGCGAACCCGCCGGCGGTGTTCGGCGAGAGGCGGAAGACGGTATCGCACACGAAATCCGCGTACAGGTAGGAACCGTCGTATCCGGCCCACAGGCCGTCCGGGACGAAAGCGCCGCCCGTGATGGAGCGGCATCCGGAGCTGTGCGGGTAGGAATGGATCGGGTTGGTGAACCCGGTTATCGTGCCGCAGTTGGTGGTGGAGCCCTGCGCGCACGGTCCCTCCCGCAACGGCCACCCATAGTTGGCCCCGGCCCGGCCCTCATCCACCTCTTCCCAGGTGTTCTGGCCGACGTCGTTGATAAAGAACCGGGTCTCGGTACCCGGCGTGTTCGGATCGAAGGCCATGCGGAACGGGTTACGCAACCCGAGCGCGAAGACCTCCTGGCACGGCGGGCCGCTGGCGGCTTCTCCGCTGTCGCTGCACCGGACGCTGTCCGGGCCGGTGAACGGGTTGCCGGCGGGGATGTCGTACCCCGTGGCCGTCGGCCTAACGCGCAGGATCTTGCCGAGCAGGCTGCTGGACCTCTGGGCGAGCTGTCCGCCCTGCGTAGCCCCGTCCCCGACGCTGACATAGAGATTGCCGTCCTTGCCGAAGTGGATGTCCCCACCCTGGTGGCAACACGACGGCGAGGGGATATTGCCTATAACCGGAAACTCGTCCGTTGCGGCGTTACTGTCCAGAAGGGTGAAGCGCGAGACCCGGTTGACGCAGACGCCGGAGCGGCTCTCCGTGTAGTAGATATAGACGAAGTTGTTGGCCGCGAAGTCCGGGTCAACGGCGGCGCCGAGCATCCCGCGCTCGGTCTGACCGGAGCAGGTCTTGCCGGCGATGTCGAGGGCCACGGTGGTCGCGCCGGCCGTCGTGCGGACGTAGAGTCTACCGGGCTGGCTGGTAACGAGCAGGCGTCCGTCGGGGGTGAAGGCCGTCGCGGTCGGGGCGGGGATGTTCGCCACGGCCCGGTCCTCGAAACCGGACGGCGGGGCGGCCTCGGCGGGGTTCGCATCGAAGAAGAGCAAAACTAGACATGTCGCCAGAATCAGGATCGGTCCACCCAGCACCCACTGCTTCATACCTGTTCCTCTCGACATTCGCACTCGGTCTCTTGAAAAATTACACAGACTGAACAACACTCAAACCGCTGTCCGGCGCGGGAATGATACATGCGCGACAACACGCGCACAAGTGCGTCCGTTCACAGCACGGGACTTTTGCAGCGCCGGGGGGTGCTTGTCAGGAGACTCAGGCGATGGGAGCGCGCATCACCGCCTCAAGTATCGGTGCGGCGGAGCCGCGCAACGGGTCAGCGGCGGGTAGGCCGGTTTCTTCACTGACGGTGGCGATAAACTCCCAGGCCTCCTCGTCGTTTAGACCTTTCGTGTTTACGCTGACGGCTACGACGGGCGCGGGCTTGACGAGGGCGGCGACTTCCTCGTAGAGGCGAGCGGCGCGGGCGGGGGCCGGGCGTGGCACGAGGTCCATAATCTTCTCGTCCGAGGCGTCGCAGCATAGGATGAGGCAGTCCGGGCAGGAGCCGTGCAGTAGGCCGAGGGTGACGCCGGAGTAGGCCGGGTGTCCGAGGGAACCCTGACCTTCCACCAGGATCAGATCCGGTGAACTCTTCGCGGCCTGCAGAACGAGCTGTTCCGCCGCGCCGGCGATGAAGTCCGACACTACGGCGTCCACGCACACGCCCCACCCGGCGATAATGATGCCGGTCTGGCCCGTCGCCACGAACTCGGTTCCGAGACCCGACGCACACGCGGCACGCTCTATCTCGAGGGT
>CALMWA010000338.1 GCA_937873125.1 uncultured Actinomycetes bacterium
CGCTCATCGCCCTGCAAGAAGCGGCAGTTACGCCCGATGACCTCCTCCGACGAGTAGCCGGTGATCCTCTCGAAAGCGGGGTTGATGTAGATGATGGGATTATCCGGGAGCTTCGCGTCCGTGATGATGATGCCGTTGGAACTGGCTGACACGGCACGGTCGAGCAGACGCCGCGACTTGTCCGAAGCTCGCCGCTCCGGTGCGCCCTCGTGCCAGATGCGTGAAAAAGAAGTCTCCAACGCGCTTATTCTACAGTCCCAGTTCCGCCTCCGGACCACGATATAACCCGCAAACCGTTAAAAACCCCGGAATTTGGGGTATGTTAGAGTAGGCAACGCAAACTAGGATAGGAGAAAACATGGCCTACGAACTGCCACCTTTACCTTATGACTATAATGCGCTGGAGCCGACCATCGACGAGCAGACGATGCACCTGCACCACGAGAAGCACCACAACACCTACGTCACCAACTTGAACGCCGCCCTGGAGAAGCACCCGGACGCCGACAAGGGCTCCCTCGAAGAGCTTCTGGCGAATCTGGACTCGGTGCCGGAAGACATAAGGACGGCTGTCCGCAACAACGGTGGTGGTCACTCGAACCACAGCATGTTCTGGCAGATCATGGGTCCCTCCGGCCAGGGCGGCGGCTCGCCCACCGGGGATCTCGGCGCAGCCATAGACTCCTCGTTCGGCTCGTTCGACCAATTCAAGGAGCAGTTCGCCGCGGCGGCGGCTCCGGGAGCGCTCTTCGGTTCCGGCTGGGCGTGGCTGGTAGCCGGCCCCGACGGCTCGCTCTCGATAGAGACCACCCCCAACCAGGACACACCCCTCATGCAGGGCAAGACGCCGGTCTTGGGCCTGGACGTGTGGGAACACGCCTACTACCTCAACTACCAGAACCGCCGACCGGACTACATCTCCGCGTGGTGGGACGTGGTGAACTGGGACGAGGTTGGCCGGCGCTACGACGCAGCCCGCTCCGCATAGAGGGTAAGACAACCCAAAACCCGTAGCTTTGCGTCCCCGGAAATTTTTCTCCGGGGACGTTCGCATTGTGGGTAGCGAATCACTTCACCGATCAGGCTCACCGGTACAATGGGATTAGTTCGATCTCCAACGGAGGGTGGTTGCTAGGATGCGACTGGTTATCGTGGGCGGCGTAGCGGCAGGCACGAAGGCGGCCTCACGCGCGCGCCGGTTGGACCCGGACCTCGAGATCACCATCTATCAGGCGGAGCCGGAGATCTCCATAAGCGAATGCGGCCTCCCCTACTTCCTCTCCGGCGTCGTCGGCGAGCGCCGGCGCCTCGTCGCCCGAACCCCCGAGATGTTCGCCGAGAAAGACATCCAGGTTCTCGTCCGCCACCGCGTCGAGAAGATAGACTCCGAGAGCCGCAGGCTCACCGTCCGCGACCTGACGAATGACGAAACATTCGAGGATACTTACGACCGGCTCATCGTCGCGACCGGCGCGCAGGCCATCGTTCCGCCCATCTCCGGCGCCGGCCTGGATGGAATATTCAAGCTCCGCTTTCTAACAGACGCGGACGAGATTTTAGGCTACATGCAGAGCCACTCGCCGAAAAAGGCGGTCATCGTCGGCGGCGGGTACATTGGGCTGGAGTTGGCCGAGAACCTGTGTGCAAGAGGCATGGAAATATCGTTGGTCGAGGGCGCGGATCGCGTCGCTCTCGCCTACGGTCCCGAGGTCTCCGAGCGGGTGGAGGCCGAACTTAGAGAGCACGGCGTTAGCGTTTACGTCGGTGAGAAGGTCGAGGAGTTCACCTGCGAAGGCGACCGCGAGGGCTGCGTCAAAACCGTCCGGTTCGGAGAGACGGGGATCGACACGGACCTCGTCGTGGTCGGTATCGGCGTAAAACCGTCCGTCGAGTTGGCCGGGGAGGCCGGAGTGGAGATCGGGGCGTCCGGCGCCATCAAGGTGACCCGGCACATGAAGACCAACCTACCCGATATATGGGCCGCCGGAGACTGCGTGGAGACGACCAACCTGGTGAGCGGCAAGCCCGTCTGGGTTCCGCTCGGCGACACCGCCAACCAGATGGGCCGCGTGGCCGGCACCAACGCCGTCACCGGCCGGGACCCCCTGGAGTTCCCCGGTGTCCTCGGCACCGGGATCTTCAAGGTCTTCGACCTCGGCGTCGCCAAGACCGGCCTCTCCGAAAAAGAAGCCGAAGACGCCAGCTTCGATACCGTGAGCGCCAGCGTAGAGGCAAAGGACCGCGCCGGCTACTACCCCGGCGTCGGGAAAGTCTTCCTGAAGCTCATCGCGGATCGGGCGACGAGCCGACTTATCGGCGCGGAGTCGGCGGGCGCTGGCGCGGACAAGCTCGTGGACATCTGCGCGACGGCCATCTGGGGAAAACTCTCCTACCCGGACCTCGTCAACATAGACCTGGCCTATTCACCGCCCTACGGCCCGGCCCTCAGCCCCGTCATCCAGGCCGCCACCATCCTCTCCGGCAAGTTCGAGCGCGCCAGGGAAGGCGTCAGGGTCACCGAGTAGTTCTTATCGAAAACCCGCTATCCTTGCTCCGCCGGCCGACAGGTCCCTACCGGACTCTGGTCCGGCGAAGTGGTTAGCCGACTATTTCAGAGCGAAGGCCGGCCGGCAAATATGCGCCACACCCGCCAGGATCGTGACGTTGGGGGCGTCGGGGCAGCTGTTCTCCCGCTCCCAGCCCAAGAACCGTGAGTTCGCGGCAGGACGCGCGTCGAGCCGGATGCGGGTCCCCGCCGGGAAGAACGCGTTGTTGCAGGCACCCGTGGTGCCCGTCCGGGTGAAAGTACAATCGATCCCGGCCGGCGAGGAGACGACTCGTCCCTCCCCAGTGCCCCCACGCGCCAACGAGAGGCTGCCGTTGTTGGCATTGAACTGGGAAGTCACGGTGATCGTGGCCCCCCTCCTCACGCCTCCGGCCTCGGCGACGATGGTAGAGGAGATGCTGTTGGTGACCGGTTTGGTCTCCACCGGGAAGGTGGCCCGGGTAGCCCCGCTGGCAACGGTGACGCTGGGAGGTACGGTAGCGGCGTTGGTGTTGTCACTCGTCAGGACCACCGACGTTCCTCCCTGCGGAGCAGCGGAATCCAGGGTGACGGTACCGGTCACCTGAGTGCCTCCAACCACGGTGCTGGAGCTGAGCGTGATGCTGGAAACGGCTGGTCCCGTGGCTGCGGGGGTCACGGCAAGCGTGAAAGACCTCGTCGCAGCGCCGTGGGAAGCGGTAATGAGCGCGGAGGTGCTGGCGGTGACTGGGCTGGTGGCGACGGTGAACGTGGCGGTGCTGGCGCCCTCCGCCACCGTAACGCTCGCGGGTACGGTAGCCACGGACGTATTGCCACTGGAGAGTGTAACCACGACTCCCCCGGCGGTCGCGGGTGCGGTCAACGTCACCGTGCCGGTGGAGGACGTTCCTCCGACCACCGAGACGGGGTTGATGCTGAGGTTGGAAAGGGTGGGATTACTAGAATTCACGGTGAGCGTGGCAGACCTGGATACCCCGCCCGCGCTGGCCGTGATGACGGAGGAGCTGCTGCCAGCCGTGGCCCCGGCCTGGATCGTGAACGTCGCGCTGGTAGCCCCGCCCGCCACCGTCACGCTCTCCGGAACGGTGGCTGCTGTTGTGTTGCCACTGGTAAGCGCAACCACCAGACCTCCGCTAGGAGCGGGGGCGGTCAGGGTGACGGTTCCCGTGCTCGTGGAGCCTTCCACGACCGCCGTGGGGCTGAGGCTGAGCGTGGAGAGCGAGGGGCTTGTAGTGCCGGCCGTCACGGTAAGTACAGATGACCTGGAGACGCCACCCCCGGTAGCGGTGATAGTAGCGGAGCTGCTGCTGGTGACTGCGCCGGTCGAGACAGTAAACGTGGCGCTGGTCGCCCCGCCCGTTACGTTGACGCTTGGCGGTACTGTGGCCACCGAGGAGTTGCTGCTCGCCAACGTCACCGTCTGCCCTCCCGAGGGTGCTGCGGAATTCAAAGTCACCGTCCCGGTGGACGAAGAACCCCCCACCACCGACGTGGGGCTGAGGTTGAGGGTAGAGAGCGTGGGAGTTGTGGAGGTTACGGTGCAGCCGGACAGGCGGGCGGTGGCGGCCGTGGCGGAGCCGTCATTGACGTCCACCGTGCAGTCGGCGGGAGCCGTGAAGCCACTCCTCTCGATCCTGAAGCTGCCAGAACCGTCGCTGGTTCCCATGGAAACTCCGTCGACCGTGATTGTGCTGTTGGCCCGTGCCTGGCCCTCGAGCCGCAGGTTCGTGCCGCTGATCTCGGCCCGCGAGATACTGACTGCGGCCTGTGCCGTAGAGGCGGCGACGAGAGCGACGATCAGGGCGAGCAAGCCCGCTACCGCGAGGCGAGAGTAGGAGCGGTTCAGGGCTTCTCGCGACGTGTTCATGGTGCTCTCCTTCTGGGCAGAACACCTGCCCGTGGTCCTATACTATTCTACGCGCGGGTAGCGCTATCGGTTCGAAGATTCAGGAGAACCTGTGTTACTTCGCAACCGTTCGATCACAGATACTCTCCTCTCCGGATGACCTCCATGATCCCCACCGAGATTCCTGTGGAGAAGATCATCTACCAGCCTGGCACACTAGTTATGCCAGGCTGGGGAGAAAAAAATACACGCGGACGGAAAGACCGTACTGTGCGTACGTTCGTTCTGGGGCACTCGCCAAGTAGTCGCGAGCGCTCGTACAGCAGCCTCTTCTAGAACCTCTCGACGACCGTCCGGGCCAGCATGTGCAGCGGCAGGTAGTCAGGGCCGCCGGCCTTTGAGTCGGTGCCGCTCATGCCGAAGCCGCCGAAGGGTTGGACGCCCACTAGAGCCCCCGTTATGCCGCGGTTGAAGTAGACATTGCCAGCCCGAAGTTCGTGGCGGGCGCGTTCGAGGTTGTCGCGGTTCCTTGAGTAGACGCCGCCGGTGAGACCATAGGGGTTGTCGTTGGCGATGCGGAGGGCGTCGTCGAAGTCGCGGGCGCCGATCACGGAGAGGACGGGACCGAAGATCTCCTCCTGCGCCACCCGCGAGCGCGACTCGACCTCGAAAATGGTCGGGGTTATGAAGTAACCTCCGCTCGGATCGCCGGGGTCCTCACCCAGCACCCGCTCGCCTTCGCCCTTGCCGATATCTATGTAGCTCAACACCTTCTCGAACTGCGGCTCGCTTATGATGGGACCCATGTTCACGTCCGCGCTCTCGGGCGCCCCGATCTTGAGCGCCCCAGCCTTCTCGACGACCTTTCCGAGGACCTCGTCGTAGATGTCGCGGTGCAGGATGGCGCGGCTCGCGGCGCTGCACTTCTGGCCGCCGTAGCCGTAGGCGCTCTTCACGATGTCGTTGGCGGCGGCTTCCAGGTCGGCGGAGTCGTCGATGATCATGGCGTCCTTGCCGCCCATCTCGGCGATCACGCGCTTCACCCACCGCTGGTTCTCTATCTGCTTGGCCGCCAGCTCGTTGATGCGAAGCCCCGTCTTCATCGAACCCGTAAACGAGATGAAGCGCGTGCGCGCATCGGCGACGAGGTAGTCCCCGATCTCCGACCCGTAGCCTGGCAGGAAATTCACGACCCCCTCCGGCACTCCGGCCTCCTCGTAGACCTCCATCAGCTTCGCCCCGACGACGGAGGTGAACTCCGAAGGTTTCATAATCACGGTGTTGCCCGTAACGAGCGCCGCGGCCGACATCCCGGTGAGGATGGCGGTCGGGAAATTCCACGGCGCGATGACGACACCGACACCCATCGGCTGGTAGAAGTAGCGGCTCTCCTCACCGGGTATCGCGTAGATCTCGACGCCGTCCTTGAGGCGCAGCATCTCGCGGGCGTAGTATTCGAGGAAGTCTATTGCCTCGGCCACCTGCGCGTCGGCCTCATTCCAGGGCTTGCCACCCTCGAAGACCTCCCAGGCAAGAAACTCGAACTTCCTGCGGCGCATGATCGCCGCCGCCCGCAGCATGATGCGCGCCCGCGCCTCCGGCGCGGTCCGGCTCCAGTACTCGAACGCGCCCGTGGCGACGTCGAGCGCCATGTCCGCCTCGCGCTCGGTCGCCGCCGCCAGCTTGCCGACGATCCGCGACGGATTCGACGGGTCGACCGAGGAGATCTCACCGTCCGTCTCCAGCCGCTTGCCGCCGATGACGAGCGGATAACTCCCACCCAGTTGACCCTCGACATCCTTTAGCGCGGCCTGCATGGCCGACACGTTCTTCTCGTCCGACCAATCCAGGTAGACTTCGTTCTTGTAAGGAATTAGGCCCATGTCTCTCCTATCTCTTTATCGCTCCGGCGATACCGCCGGTGATGCGGCCGAGAACGTCTTTAGCGACGTAGCCGGCGATCTTGGGGTTCTCCTTGAGGCGGCGAGTCGAGTACTCGTACCAGTCCTCTCCGAACGGCACGTAGATCCGCAACTTGTGCCCCGCGTTCACGAGTATGTTTTGCAGCTCCTCGTCCACCCCGTACAGCATCTGGAACTCGTAGCGGTCTTTTGGGATCTCCAACTGATGGATCAACCTCAAGGCGTGCCAGACCAGGAACTCGTCGTGCGTGGCTATCCCGACGTAGACGCCGCCTTTGAGCAACTCGTCGAGCAAGAAGATGTAGTTCTGCCGCACGGTGGCGAAGTCCTTGTAGGCCACCTGACGCGGCTCGTCGTATATGCCCTTGCACAGCCGGACAGAGAAGCCCGCTTCGATGACGCGCTGCACGTCCTCAATGCTGCGGCGCATGTACGCCTGCAAAACTGCGCCGGTATTCGTATGTCGGCGGTACATGTCGTAGACGATGTTCAGAGTCGTGCTGGTGTAGGGGGAGTCCTCCATGTCCACACGCACGAACCGTCCCCGCGCGCCGGCGTACTCGATGATCTCCTCGACGTTCGCCCGGCACAGCTCCTCGTTAAGCGCCAAGCCAAAGGCGGTAGGCTTGACGGAGATTCCACCGTTCAGATCGTGCTCTTCCAGAGCGTCTATGACTTCTTTGTAGTCGCGGAGCGTCGCGGCGGCGTCGGCCTTGCTCTCGGTGCTCTCGCCGAGCAGGTCGATGGTGACGACGCATCCCTCGCGGTTCAGGTCCCGGACCGTCCGGACGGCCTCGTCCAGCGTATCGCCCGCGATGTAGCGGCTGGAGATTTTCCTCACGATCGGCCGCGGTATGACGGGCACCGATTGCGCTATGGCCTTGTCTATAAATCCCACGGGCTGTCGTCTCCAGATCTATTCGGTTCTCTTGCTATTTTACTCTAGAGGATACGCGGGACGAAGCGCGTCTCCGCCCCGCGCATAAGTCGGTCTATCTGTCGGCTCGATCTTCAGCAGAGACGTCCACGGTCTGCTGATCTCCACCGCCGAAGCGCCGCCGCACCAGGAAGTAGGACCCGATCACCACACCCAGGCTCAACAGGCTCAGGGCAAGCTGCCAGCGCGTCGCTTCGATAACCCCCATAGACGCGATTATCGCGACGAACACGACGATCACGAATATGGTCAGATACGGATAGAGCCACATCTTCAACGTAAGCCGCTCGGGGTCCTCACGCTCGAACCGCCGCCGCAGGATCAACTGCGACAGCGCTATGAGCAGGTAGACGAACAACGCTATCGCGCCCGAGGCGTTGAGCAGGAACTGGAACACCGTGTCCGGGGAGACGTAGGCCGCTATGACGGTCAAGAACCCGACGGACGATGAGGCGAGGATGGCCCAGATCGGCACGCCGCGACGGGTCGTGTTCATGAAGAAGCGGGGCGCGTCGCCCCGGCGGGAGAGAGCGTTGACCATCCGCGAGGCCGTGTAGACCCCCGAGTTCAGACACGAGAGTACCGCTGTCAGGACCACGAAGCTCATGATCGCGCTGGCATAAGGGATATTCATGGGTCCGCCCAGCACGGCGGAGTACGGCCCCCGCCCGAGAGCCTCTGTAGCATTCCAGGGCAGTATGGTGACCACCAGGAAGATGGAGCCAACGTAGAAGAGCATGACCCGGTAGATGACAGTGTTGACAGCACGGGCCACGCCCCGACTGGGCTCTGCCGACTCCGCCGCCGCAATAGTCACGATCTCCGCGCCGACGAAAGCAAAGATCACGGTGACGATGCCGTTGAACGCCGCTAATGGCCCGTTGGGGAAGAAGCCGCCGTGCTTGGTGAGGTTGGAGAAGTCGAGCGCGGCACCCGGCCACAGCCCGATCACGAATAGCGTACCCAGCGCGAGGAACGCTATGATCGCCACCACCTTGACCGAGGCGAACCAGAACTCGAACTCGCCGAAGGCGCCCACCGAGTACAGGTTCGTGGCTGTCAGCAAGACCATGAGTATGAGACACCATAACCACAGCGGCACGCCGGGGATGAAGGTCTCTATGATCGCCGCCCCGGCCACCGCTTCGACCCCCACGACGACCACCCAGAAGAACCAGTACAGCCACCCGATCGTGTACCCCGCCCAGTTGCCCAGAGCCATCCGCGAATACTCGGCGAACGAACCGGCCACCGGCCGGGCGATAGCCATCTCTCCGAGCATCCGCATGACGAACAAGAGTATTATCCCCGCCATCAGATACGACAGTACGGCCGCCGGACCTACGGCCCCTATTACCGTCCCGCTGCCGACGAAGAGACCCGCACCGATGACCCCACCGAGCGAGATCATAGTCATGTGCCGCATCTTTAGTTGCTTCTTGAGCGTCTCCCCCTGCACGCCCTGCTGCCGGGTACCCGTAGCCTCAGCCAAAACTTCTTCCTTCCCCGCAAAGTCGGCGATCCCGCACGGCGTCGCGCAATTCAGAGATCATGGTAAGAAACGAGCAGGTTGCATGTCCGGCATGGTTCGCCCCAACCCCCCACGGCAAACGCGCCGGTCCCACCACGAGTCGCGCTTCCTGAAAGTTCGGGATCCCTTGTTGCGCCGGATGATCCAGGTCGTCCCCTACTTTGATCCACTCCTTACTTTCCAGAACCGCACGGTATTGTATATTGGATGCAAAGTCAAGAAGATTTAACGTACGGGTCAGGATGTATTTTTGGCGAGGCCGTTCGCGCCGGTCTCTTTGCCGTCCTTTATATAGGTAACCAGTAGCTCGCTGGTATTCTCGATATGCTGGGTGAGGAGTTTCAGAATGGCGTCGGTGTCCTTTTTGCGGCACAGGTCGAGTAGTTCATAGTGTTCGCTCTGGGGTTTCTCGTAGTCGGAGAGGGCGAGGTGCATGCGGATATAGCGTTCGAAGGCGTCGTGTTGGCTCTTGATCAGGGCGAGGAGCCGGGGGCGTTCGGCGGGGGCGAAGAGCGTCGCGTGGAAGCGCCAGTTCAACTCGCTCCAGTAGGTAATAAGGTCCTCCTCGCGGTCTATCCGGTGCAGGACTTCCTCGGCGCGTTCGAGGTCGTCGTCTTCCAACAACGGTATCGCCTTGTGCATCGCCATCGTCTCCAGGGCGATGCGGATCTCCGTGATCTCCTCGACCTCATAGTGAGAGATCTCCGAGACGACCGCGCCACGATGCGGGATGAACGCGACCATCCCCTCTCCTTCGAGCTGCCGGAGCGCCTCGCGGACCGGGCTCCGGCTCACGCCGAAGCTCTCGGCGATCTCCTCCTGACGCAGCGGCTGTCCGCCGGCCAGAACCCCGCTTAGAATGGCGTCCCGCAGACCATTCGCCACCATGCTCTGCGTCGTGCGGAACTGCCCGGACGCCCTGGCGGCTATCTCCTCTAACCCCATGACCGAAAGTATACTGGATACGATCTTCTCCAGGACGCTCAGCGCTCTCGGCAAACGCCGAGCGGCGAACGCCGAGCGGCGAACGCCGATGTTAGGATGAGACTGGAACGAGAAAGAAACTCCGAACCCAGGAGGCAACCGCTATGCACACGGCCGACACTCCCCAGGAATCAACCTCCGCCACCCGTACCGTAGCCTCTCTAATAGGAGACCGGTCGATCGACGACGCGCCGGGCGGGCGCATGACGTCCACCAACCCGGCCCGCATGGACGAGTCCGTGGCCGAAGTGTTGCTCGGCGATGCGAGAACTTTCGTGGACGCTTGCCGGGCAGCGCGGGAGGCACAGCGGGAGTGGGCGGCGATTCCAGCTCCTATCCGTTCGGGCGTCATAAAGAAGATCGGGCGTCTCGTCGAGTCCAACAAGGAGACTCTAGCGAGGCTCGTCACCCGCGAGATCGGCAAACCCTATATAGAGTCGCTCGGCGAAGTACAGGAGATCATAGACACCTGCGACTTCTTCACCGGCGAAGGACGCCGCCTCTACGGCCAGACCGTGCCCAGTGAGATGCCGGACAAGCAACTCTTTACCTTCCGGGTCCCCGTCGGAGTATCGGCGATCATCACCGCCGGCAACTTCCCGGTGGCAGTCCCATCCTGGTACCTGATCCCCGCTCTAACCTGCGGCAATACCGTGGTCTGGAAACCCGCCGAATACTCCCCCGCCATCGCCGACGCCCTGGCGCAACTGTTTATCAACGGCGGTCTCCCGGACGGCGTACTGAACGTGGTTCAGGCCGAAGGACCAGCGGCTTTCGAGGGCCTTGAGCAGGCGCTGGAAGAAGGGCTCGTTGACAAGGTCGGCTTCACCGGCTCCTCGGAGGTGGGAAAGAAGATCGGGGAGCTGTGCGGCCGGCACATGCAATCCCCCTGCCTGGAGCTCGGCGGCAAGAACCCGCTCGTCGTCATGCCCGATGCGGACCTCGACTTGGCGGTGGAAGGTGCCCTCTTCTCCGGCTTCGGCACCGCCGGACAACGCTGCACCTCCCTGGGAACCGTCATCGTCCACGACTCCATCCACGACGAGTTCCTCTCGCGCTTCGCGCGCGCCGTCGAAGAAGCGAAGATCGGTAACCCGGAGCAAGACGTACTCTACGGCCCGATGCTAAGCAAACGGTTCGGTGAGCGCTTTCTCGGCTGGCTCGACCTGATAGAAGATCACCACGCCGTCCACGGCTCGACCGGGACCGGACGCATCACGGCGGACAATCCGCGCCAGAACTTCGTCGGCGACGCATCGGCGGGATACTTCTGCCACCCGACCATCGTGGATGGCGTGACGATGGACGACGAGCTTTACCGCACCGAAACCTTCGGCCCGCTCGTCGGCGTGGCGAGGTTCTCCGCTTTTGAGGAGGCGGTCGAGCTGTCCAACAACCATGGCTACGGGTTGTCGGCGGCGATCTACACCCGCGACGCCACGAACGCCCTGCGCTTCCGGGAGCGAAACAAGGCCGGGATGCTCTCCGTCAACAACTCGACCAGCGGCGCGGAGGCGCACCTGCCGTTCGGCGGCAACGGCAAGAGCGGCAACGGCAGCCGGCTCTCCGGCATCTGGGTCATAGACCAGTTCACGCGCTGGCAGTCCATGAACTGGGACTACGCCGGCAAGCTCCAGAAGGCCCAGATGGACATCGCCGATCTCCCCGCCGACCCCGACTATAAGCTGCCGGAGTAGCCTTCACCATTTTCACCACATGATGTTAGAATCAAGGCATGAAAC
>CALMWA010000339.1 GCA_937873125.1 uncultured Actinomycetes bacterium
GCGCGGGTGGTGAGTATGCCGTCGTGGGAGATGCTCGACGCCCAGGACCAGTCGTATAAGGACTCTGTCCTGCCGCCCTCGGTCGAGGCGCGGGTCTCGGTCGAGGCTGGCGTGCCGGTCGGCTGGGAACGGTACGTCGGCTTCCGGGGTCGCAGCGTCGGGATCAACCGCTACGGCGCGTCAACGCCGGGCGAGGAGTTGTTGCAGGAGCTGGGTATCAGCCCCGAGAACGTGGCGAATGAGGCCCTGGACCTCCTCGGCCGCGACGAGCGGATCGGCGAAGAGGCGGGTACCCCGGCGGTCGAGCCCACCGATCCGTCAGAAGGACATTCGTAGGGAACGGCTCTTCGGAGCGGTACAGGGACGGGGAGTTTCGGGCTCTCCGTTCCGCAAAACAGGAGGTAAAAGGCTTTGAACGAGAACCTCAAAAAAGCGGCGGAGCTTGGGCAGGGGATCTGGATAGATTCGATCAGCCGCGACGACCTCGTCGAAGGCGGTGCGTTGCACCAGATGATAGAGGATGGGGTGGTCGGCGTGACCTCCAACCCCTCCATCTTTCAGAAGGCGATCTCCGAGTCCGAACTCTACGACGAGCAGTTGGAAGAAGTCTCCAAAGAGACCGACGACCCGAAGGAGATCTTCTGGAAGCTAGCGGTCAGGGACATCCAGGACGCCTGCGATATCCTCGCCCCGGTCTACGAGCGTACCGCCAAAAAGGACGGCTACGTCTCCCTTGAGGTCTCGCCGGACATCGGCTACGACGCTCCGAAGACCGTGGCCGAAGCCCTGATGCTCCACGATCTCGTGGACCGGCCGAACCTGCTGGTGAAGATACCGGCCACGCAGCCGGGGCTCGCGGCCATCGAGGAGGTCATCCGCAACGGCAAGAGCGTGAACGTCACCTTGATCTTCTCGCTGGACCGCTACAAGGCTGTCGCCCGCGCCTATATCCGGGGCTTGCAGCGGCTCGTGGCCGAGGGTGGCGACCCGTCCGGGGTGGCGAGTGTGGCGAGCTTCTTCGTCAGCCGGGTGGATACCGAGTGCGACAGGCGGCTCGATGAGGTCGGCCGCCCGGACTTGAAGGGACGGCTGGCTATCGCCAACGCCAAGCTCGCGTACGCGGCGTTCGAGGAGATCTTCTCGGGCGACGACTGGACTTTCCTCGAATCGAAGGGCGCGAACAAGCAGCGTCCCCTGTGGGCCTCGACTTCGACGAAGAACCCGGACTACCCGGACACCATCTACGTGGATAACCTCATCGGCCCGGACACGGTCAACACCATGCCCGCGAACACGCTCGAAGCGACGATGGACCACGGTGAGATTCGTCCCACGCTAAAGGAGGGCATCGAGGAGGCCAAGAGGTTGCCGCGCATCCTGGCCGAGGCCGGCGTGGACTATAAGGACGTGACCGAGACGCTGGAAAAAGAAGGCGTCGCCAAATTCATGGACTCGTTCGAGGAGATGCTGGAGGTTATAGAGGAGAAGGGCCGCAAGCTGGTGCGTCAGTAGCTCGGTTTGATGGGTTTGTTCGTTTAGGGGAGAGGAGATAACGTGGCAGCGGGATTCAAGGGAGCCATCTTCGACGTCGACGGGGTGTTGGTGGATTCACCGCACGAGCAGGCGTGGCGCGAGGGCCTGGAGCAGCTCATGGAGAACGAGTGGAGCGACATCCGGGACCAGACCTCGTACTCGCCGGAGAAGTTCACGCCGCAGGTCTACCAGAGCGAGATGAGCGGTAAGCCGCGCTACAAGGGCGCTCAGGCCGCCCTCGAATACTTCGGGGTGCCGGACGCCGAGAAGCGGGCTCAAGAGTACGGCGACCGGAAGCAGGAGATGATCGTCGAGCTCATCGAAGCGGCGGACTTCGACGAGTACCCGGACGCCCTGCGCTTCGTGCTGGCCCTCAAGGATGCCGGGGTCCTCATCGCAGCCGCCTCGTCATCCAAGAACGCGGGTGCTTTCCTGCGGCTCGTGCGCCTGGACGAGTTCGCCGAAAAAGAAGGCTTGAGCTACGACTTCCTGACGCCCGGCTACACGCTGCTGGACATACTGGACGGCGACGTGAGCGGCCGGGACTTCGAGCAGGGCAAGCCGCACCCGATGATCTTCCTGGCCGCCGCCGAGGAGATCGGGTTGTCACCGGATGAGGCGTTCGTGGTCGAGGACGCTGTTAACGGCATCCAGGCCGCCAAAGCCGGTGAGTTCGCCGCTCTGGGCATCGCCCGCGCCGACGACGAGGACGCGCTGGCCGGGGCGGGCGCGGATATCGTGGTCACTAGCCTGGATGATATCTCGCTCGATGCGATCTCCGAGGGCCGTCTGGAGCGTGTCTGATGGCTTCGCGGGATAACGCGCATCTGGGAGAATACGAGAGCGCGGCATCGAATGCCCTCAACGAGTTGCGCGAAGAGCGGGTCATCGAGCGCATGTGGGACGGGGATCACACCGTCTGGGGACCGGAGCCCGACGAGATCGCCAACCGCCTCGGCTGGCTGTACAGCCCGGAGAACACAAATAAAGCGCTGCCCGAGATACAGGGCCTCGCCGAAGCCGTGCGCGAAGAAGGCATCGAGCATGTTCTTCTGCTGGGCATGGGCGGGTCGAGCCTCGCCCCCGAGGTCTTCGGCTTCGCGCTCGAGGGCAAGGAAGGCTACCCGGACCTCGCGGTACTCGACAGCACCGACCCGGAGGCCGTATTGCGTCACGCCGACAGCCTCGACCTCTCGCGGACGTTGTTCATCGTCTCCACGAAGTCTGGCGGAACGGTCGAGACGTTCTCGTTCTTCAAGTACTTCTACAACCGGGTCGCTGAGGTCGTAGGCGAGGACCAGGCCAGTTCGCACTTCGTGGCGATCACGGACCCCGGCAGCGGCCTTCAGGAGACGGCGAAGAAGTACAATTTCCGGGCCACGTTTCTTAACGACCCGAACATCGGCGGGCGCTACTCGGCGCTCTCGATGTTCGGCAGCGTGCCGGCGGCCCTGACCGGCCGCAGCGTCTCCCGGCTCCTCTCCAGCGCGGAGAGCATGGCCCAGGAGTGCGGTCCTGACCGCGAAGAGAACCCCGGCGCGTGGCTCGGGGTGTTAATGGGCGAGCTTGCCCGCTCCGCGGGGCGCGACAAGCTCACGTTGCTCACGTCGCCGTCGCTCTCTACGTTCGGACCGTGGGTGGAGCAACTGATTGCCGAGAGCACCGGTAAGGACGGCGTCGGTATCCTGCCCGTGGACGGGGAGCCCGTGGGGCCGGCGGACGTCTACGGAAACGACCGGCTGTTCGTGAGCATGAAGCTGCGTGGCGAGGAGGCCGCGGACGGGTTGCTCGAAGGCTGGCGGAGCGCGGGACATCCGGTAGTCGAGATCGAGCTGGACGACGCCTACGACCTCGGCGGCGAGATGCTGCGCTGGGAGGTCGCCACGGCGGTCGCCGGATGGCGGCTGGGCATCAACCCCTTCGATCAGCCAAACGTCGAGTCGGCGAAGGTCCAGGCCAGAAACATGGTCGCCGCGTACACCGAGAAGGGTGAACTTCCGAGGCCCGAAGCGACCGTCCAGGAGGACGGCCTGACCGTCTACGCCTCCGAGGGCGCCGCGAGCGTGGGCGAGGCGTTGCAAGCCTTCCTGGCGCAGACGCAGAGTGGCGATTACGTCTCGTTGCAGGCGTATCTGCCGCCGTCGGACGAGATCACGGAGGCTCTACAGGAGATGAGGGGCCGGTTGCGGGAGAAGCTCGGGGTCGCCACGACCGCCGGGTACGGGCCGCGTTTTCTGCACTCGACGGGCCAGCTCCACAAGGGTGACGCTGGCAACGGCTTATTCGTACAGCTAACCGCCGACAACGCGCGCGACGCGGATATTCCGGACGAAGCCGGAGCGCCCGAGTCCTCGTTGAGCTTCGGGGTGTTGGAAGAGGCGCAGGCATTGGGGGACCGGCAGGCGTTGCTGGATGCGGGGCGGCGCGTGATCCGGATTCACATCTCCCAGGACGTGAGCGGTGGTCTGAAGCGTATCGCCGATGGAATCTGACAGGTGGGGGCATCCGGACATTACGAGGTTGCGGAGAGGCGGTGTGAGTATCTAGGAGACATTGTCCGTCGGTGGCGGAGATAGCCGCGGCGGAATTCAGTCGTATTCGTGGGCTCCGAACCAGAGGGAAAGCTGGCGCGGCGCAAAGGTAAAAGTCTGGCGTCTGATCTTTGTGTCGGCGACCGGGCATGGGTAAGGAGGAGACAATGGCCGAGGGTCCGTACTTGATGGGGATAGATTTCGGGACGGGGGGTGTGCGGGTCGGCATCTTCGACCAGGAAGGGACGCCGGTCGTCTTCCACGGCGTCGAGTTCGACACCAAGTACCCGCGCTCCGGCTGGGCGGAACAGGACCCCGACGTGTGGTGGACAAGTTTTGTCGAGGCGACGAAGAAGGCGATGCAGGACGGCGGCATCTCGCCGGAGGAGATCGCCGGTATCTCCACGGACGCCACGGCCTCCACCGTGCTGGCGATGGACGAGAACGACAAGCACCTGCGGCCCGCCATAATGTGGATGGACGTGCGCGCCTCGGACCAGGCGAAGAGGCTAGAGGAGACCCACGACAACGCCCTGAAGTACTCCGGGTACGGGGCGGTCTCGGCCGAGTGGGGGCTCCCGAAAGCCCTGTGGCTCAAAGAGAAAGAGCCGGATACTTACAACAACGCCAAGCACCTGTGCGACTGTAACGACTGGCTGATCAACCGCCTCACCGGCGAGTGGAAGTCCTCCGTGAACATCGCCAGCGCGAAGTTCTTCTACGACCGCGACGCGGGCGGCTGGCCGGAGACCCTCCTGGAGGCGGTCGGCTTCGAGGACTTCCTGGACAAGTTCCCGCCGGACGTACTGAACCTGGGCGAGGTCGTCGGCGGCCTCCGCAAGGAAGCTGCCGATGAGCTGGGCCTCAAGGAGGGTACGCCCGTGGCGCAGGGCGCCATAGACGCCTACGCAGGGGCTCTGGGGCTCGGGGTGGTTGAGCCGGGCACGCTCGCCCTCATCACCGGCTCGTCGCACGTCATGATCGGTCAGGCCGCCCGACCCACCCACGGGCAGGGCTTCTGGGGTTCCTACACGGACGCCATGATTCCCGGACAGTACACCGTCGAGGCCGGGCAGGTCTCCACCGGCTCCGTAGTGGCCTGGTTCAAGAACAACTTCGCCGCCGAAGCAGCGCAGGAGGCCAAAGAGCGCGGCGTGGACACCTACGACATCCTTAACGAGATGGCTGAGAAGATTCCGCTGGGCTCGGACGGTCTGGTCTTTATCGACTACTTCCAGGGCAACCGCTCACCGCACACCGACCCGCTGGTTCGCGGCATGGTCTGGGGTCTCTCTCTGGGCCACACCCCCGGACACGTCTTCCGCTCCATTCTCGAAGGCATCTGCTTCGGGACCGAGAGCATCTTCCGCGCCATGCGCGGGCACCAGTTCGAGCCGAAGTTGAACGTCGTCTCGGGCGGACCGGCAAAGAGCGACCTGTGGATGCAGATGCACGCCGACGTCTCAAACGTACCCATGTCCTTCACGAAGGTCAGCGAGGGGCCGGTGCTGGGGGCGGCGATGCTGGCGGGCGTCGGGGCGGGGATCTACCCGGACATCCCGTCCGCCGCCAAGAATATGGTCCACACCGAGCGCACCATCGAGCCGAATCAGGAGGCTCACGAGGCGTACAAGTTCTACCTGGAGCGCTACATCGAGACCTACACCCAGATGAAGGACTCGATGCACAAGATGTCCCGGCACGAGGCAAGTAAGGGCGAGACCGCCGCCGCGGAGGCATGAGTCTTATGACCGCTGTCCTCGGCCTGCACAACAAGCATGATGGTGTCGGTCTCGCCGGGGACAGCGACTACGATGACAGACAGCGAGAGAGGGCGGAGTTATAAGGAACCACAAGTCGTGCCGGTCTCTTTTTTTAGGAGGTAGAAGTTGACGACCGTAACCGTCCTCGGCTCGGGGGTAATGGCGACGGCGATGTCGTGGCCGCTGAGGGACAACGGCCACGAGGTGCGGCTGGTCGGCACGCACCTCGACCGCGAGATCATCGACTCCATCAAAGAGACTGGTGTACACCCGAACCTCGATCTCAAGGTTCCGGACGGCGTGCGAGCCTACCAGCTAGAGGATGCCGAGGAGGCTTTCGAGGGCGCGGAGGTCGCCATGAGCGGGGTCAACTCGTTCGGGGTGCATTGGGCCGGGGATCAGCTCGCGAGGCTGTTGAAGCCGGGGATGATGGTGATCGCCGTAACCAAGGGAATGGAGGCGGACGAGAACGGCGACCTGCACATTTTGCCTGACGTCCTGGCTTCGAAGGTGCCGGAGGGGCTGAGGGAGCAGGTCTCCTGGTCGGCCATCGTCGGCCCGGCCATCGCCGGCGAAGTAGCCGTGCGCCACGAGACCTGCGTGGTCTTCACGGGCCTCGAAGCGGACGTGCTCGAAAAGCTGTCCGCGATCTTCCGCACCGACTACTATCATGTGTGGATCAGCACCGACTTCGTCGGGTGCGAGGTGTGCGCGGCGACCAAGAACTGCTACGCCTTCGGCGGCGGTTTCATGGAGGGGCTTCTGGACAGGGAGGGCAAGACGGAGGCCAAGTACCGCCGGTACAACTACGGCGCGGCGCTCTTCGGGCAGGCGACGCGGGAGCTTTCGCAGTGGATGGACCTGCTGGGCGGCGACCCGGAGACACCGCGCGGATTGCCGGGCGTGGGGGACATGTTCGTCACAACGATGGGCGGGCGCAACGTCAAGGCGGGACGGTTCGTCGGG
Source organism: uncultured Actinomycetes bacterium (assembly GCA_937873125.1). Taxonomy (GTDB): domain Bacteria; phylum Actinomycetota; class Rubrobacteria; order Rubrobacterales; family Rubrobacteraceae; genus JACDDK01. The sequence continues at coordinate 6,794 of CALMWA010000339.1, forward strand.
GCGGGAGTCCCGTTCTCCGAGGTACGTGACGAGCGGATGAAGGGCGTGACGCTCGAAGGGATAGCGGCCATAGAGGTTATCGGCGGCGCGTTGCCCAAGCTCACGGAGCGCGGGGTCGTCGGGGAAGAGGACTTCCCGTTGATGCGGCACCTGCACGCCATCGTAGCGAAAGACGAGCCCGTAAACATGCCCTGGGAGAAGTTTTTCGGGGGCGAACCAGTAACGAGAGAGGGATAGATATGGAGTCACGGATACCGCATGACCTGGCGAGCAGGAACTTCGACCTGATCGTGGTGGGCGCCGGCATCAACGGCGCGGGCATCGCACGGGACGCCGCCATGCGCGGCTTGCGGGTGCTGTTGCTCGACAAGGGCGACATCTCCAGCGGAACGACGCAGTGGGCGACGCGTCTGATCCACGGCGGCCTGCGCTATCTGGAGCATTACGAGTTCGCGCTCGTGAGAGAGTCCCTGAGAGATCGGGAGGCCATCCTTCACGTTGCGCCGCACCTGGTCAAGCCGCTGGGCTTTCTGGTCCCCATCTACGAACGGAGTAAGAGAGGTCCGCTCCTGGTTCGGCTCGGCATGACCCTCTACGACACGCTCTCGTTCGACAAGAGCATGGACCGGCACAAGATGTTCAACCGCCAGAAGGTCATGGAGCGGGAGCCGGGACTCAATCCCGACGGCCTGAAAGCCGCCGCCTTCTACTACGACGCCCAGGTTGAGTACGCGGAGAGGATCGCCGTCGAGAGCGCCATCTCCGCGCGCGACAACGGCGCGACCGTAATCACCTACGCAAACGTTGAACGTCTGCTCATGGACGGCAACAACGTAACGGGTGTGGAGTTCACCGATGTACTGGGCGGCGGAAGCTACACGGCCCGCGCCCCGGTTACGGTAAACGTCGCCGGGCCGTGGGTGGACGAGATCCTGGCGGAACTGCAGAAGCCGGGGACCGGCGAGGACTCCGGGCGCTTCATGGGCGGCACCAAGGGCAGCCACCTCATCGTTGACCCGTTCCCCGGCGCGCCGCAGGGCGAGGCCCTGTACATCGAGGCGCGCAAGGACGGCCGGCCGTACTTCATCGTGCCGTGGAACGGCCGCTACCTCATCGGCACGACAGACCTGCGCTACGACGGCGACCTCGACTACGTGAGCGCGACGGAAGACGAGATCCAATACCTCCTCGACGAGACGAACTACGTGATCCCGTCGGCGAACCTGACCCGCGACGACGTGCTGTTTACCTACTCGGGCGTGCGTCCGCTGCCCTTCAGCCCGGAGGGCGAGACCGGCGGCGTTACCCGCAGCCACGTCGTCTACGACCATGCGAAGGGCGAGTCGGCCGCCGGCGGCAAGGTTACGAGCGCCAGCGCCGAGATGCCGCACGTTGGGGGGCTTCTCTCCATCATCGGTGGCAAGCTCACTACATACCTGAACCTCGGCCGCCAGACGACGGATGCGGTGTTCAAGAAGCTGGACCGCAAGGGGCCGAAGAGTAAGTCCCGAAAGATTCCGCTGCCTGGTGGCGAGACTTCGGACTTCAAGGCATTCGCGGAGGGTTTCAGGGCTGCGAGTGGCGAGTCGGAAGTGTTGACGGAGAGGCTTCTCAAGCTCTACGGTGTGCGCGCCTCGCGGGTGCTGGCGCTGGCTAAGGAGGATCCCGAGCTCAAAAAACCTCTCTCGTCCGACGTGAGCGTCGAGACGGCCCTGATCGGGGCGGAGGTCATCTGGGCTATCCGCGAGGAGATGGCGCAGACGCTCTCCGACGTCTTGCTGCGGCGTACGATGGTCGGATACGGCCCGGACAATGCTCTGAACGTGGCCGAGGCTGCTGCGGAAGTCGCGGTCAAACACTGCGGCTGGGACCGGGAACGCGCCAACCGCGACGTGCAGGAGTACCGCAAGTGGATCGAACGCTACACCCCGAAGGAGTTCCGCGACCGCGAATCCGCGCCCGCCTAGCAGCGGCCGCCGAGAGACCATACGCCGGAAGGGACTGATGTGATCTCTGCCGTAATCTTCGATCTGGACGGAACGCTGCTCGAGACGGAGGAGTTGAAGGCCCTCTCGTACGCGCGCGCCGCCGTCGAGCTGCGACCCGGGCTGCGTGAGGACGATGTGACCGCCGCCTACGCCGACGACCTGGTGGGACACTCGCGCCGGGAGGTCGCGGAGGCCGTTGTGCAACGCTTCGGGCTGGAAGAAGCGGCCCGCGGGCGCATGGCGGATGTTGGAGAGGAAGAGTCCTGGCGGGTGCTCGTGAAGATCCGGGTCGGCATCTACGAGGATCTGCTCGAAGACTCGGACCTGCTGCTCGAAAAGCGATACCCGCACAACATCGAGATGCTGCGAGAGTTGCGGCGCGAGGGCTACCCGACGGCGTGCGCCACCATGTCCCACCGCTACCAGGTCGAGCGCGTGCTATCCGTCCTGAATCTCGAAGACGCCTTCGACGTGGTCGCGACCGCCGACGACATCCAGAACGGTAAGCCCGATCCGGAGATCGACCTGCTCGTAGCGAAAAAGATGAGTATTCCGCCGGAGGAGTTCCTGGTGATCGAAGACTCCCCCGCCGGGATCGAGGCGGGAATCGCCGCCGGGATGGTGGTCGTGGCCGTACCGACGAAGCTAACCATCAGAGGCGTGCGCGCGGCGGGCGTCCTCGAGCCTCGCTGGGTGGTCGAAGACCCCCAAACACTACCCGACGTGGTGCGTCGGCGGATAGAGGATGCCGGAGGAAGGCTAGAGGAAACCACAACGCCCGGACTTTAGGAGGATAGAGATGCGTATCGTTCAGTTATCGGATATCCACACGGGGACGACGCTCTTCCGGCCCGATTTCCTGGAGGCGGCGATAGAGGAGACGAACGCGCTCGCGCCGGACCTCGTCGCCGTGGCCGGGGACCTCACCACCTCGGGATACCGGTGGGAGTTCGAGGAGGCAAAGGGATATCTCGACCGTATAGAGTGCGAGAACGTCGTCGTGATCATGGGCAACCACGACGCCAAAAACGTCGGCTACGTGCACTTTGAGGACTTCTTCGGACCGAGGATGCGTTCGATGATCGTACCCACGCGGGAGCACGGTGAGGCGAAGGTCGTGGCGCTCGATTCGAGCAAGCCGGACCTCGCCGAAGGTGAGATCGGACGCGAACATTACGCCTGGATCGATTCGGAATTCCGTGGCTGGGATAGGGGGCCGAAGATACTCGTCGTCCACCACCACATCCTCGCCGTCCCCGGCACCGGGCGCGACCGGAACAACCTGCGCGACTCCGGTGACATAATGGCGATACTTCGCGAGCTTCAGGTAGACATGGTGCTCGCCGGCCATCGGCACGTCCCGTATGTGTGGAGCGTCTCGGGGGTCAGGATCATTCACTCTGGAACGGTATCGAGCATGCGGGTGCGGGGCATGATCGAACCTTCCTACAACGTCATCGAGTTCGGCACGGATAAGGTCGAGGTCACGCTGCGGCAGCCGGGCGGCGGGCAGGAACCGCTCGCGCGGTTTTCCCGCCAGGCGACGACGACCAGCGAGATCTACCCTGAACTCAGCCGGTTCGTTCGCTACGACGAGACTTCGGGGTAGGGCGGTAGCGGGAAACCTACTTACGCATATTGGGTTCGAGGATCTTTTTCCTCAGCCGGATGGACTCCGGCGTGATCTCTACGAGTTCATCCTCGCCGATGTACTCCAGGGCGTCCTCTAGCGTCATCTTGCGTACCGGCGTGAGGTTCAGGGCGTCGTCCGCTCCGGCGGATCGCACGTTGGTGAGCTTCTTGTTCTTGCACACGTTGATGTTGAGATCTTGCTCGCGGCTGTTCTCGCCGACCACCATGCCGACGTAGACCTCCGTTGCGGGCGTGATGAAGAAGCTGCCGCGCTCCTGCAACTTCCAGATGGAGTATGCGAAGGCGCTGCCGGCTTCGGAGGCGACGAGGCTGCCGTTGTTGCGCGCCTTGAGGTCGCCGGCCCACGGCGCGTAGCCGTCGAAGATGTGGCTCATGATCCCCTCGCCCTGCGTCATGGAGAGGAACTGCGTGCGGAAACCGAATAGGGCGCGGGATGGGATGTTGAACTCGATGCGGGTGCGCGAGCCCTGCGGTTCCATGTCAACGAGCTTCCCCTTGCGGCTGGAGAGAACACCGATCAGGTTCGACGCGAAGTGCTCCGGTACGTCGATGACCAGGTGCTCGAACGGCTCGTGTTTCTTGCCGTCTATCTCGCGCATGATGACCTGCGGCGCGCTGACCTGCACCTCGTAGCCCTCGCGGCGCATGGTCTCCAGCAGGATCGAGAGGTGCAACTCCCCGCGCCCGGAGACCTTGAACTCGTCGGGACGCAACTCCTCAACGCGCAGCGAAACGTTAGTCTGCACCTCCCTCATGAGGCGGTCGCGCAGGTGGCGCGACGTGACATACTTGCCCTCCTTGCCGGCGAACGGGCTGGTGTTTGGCTGGAAAACCACGCTCACCGTCGGCTCGTCCACGGTTATGATCGGCAGCGCCTCCGGGTCGGCGAGGTCGGCGACGGTCTCCCCGATCTGGGCGTCCTCGATGCCGGCCAGCGCCACGATATCGCCCGCGCCCACCTCTTCGGCCTCGATGCGTTGCAGGCCCAGATGAGTGAAGGGCCGGGCAACGCGAGTCTTCGTCATCGTGCCGTCCTTGTGGATCAGGTTGACGAACTCGCCGCGCTTTACGGTTCCGCGCCGCACGCGGCCCACCACGATGCGCCCCAGGTAATCCGAATAGTCGAGGTTCGTAACCAGCATCTGGAAGGGGTCCGTGAGTTCCACGGCGGGCGGCGGGATCTGCTCCAGGATCGTCTCGAATAGCTCTCGCATGTCATCCCGCGGTGTATCCAGGTCTCTGAAGGCCTGTCCCTCGCGCGCGACGGCGTACAGGATCGGGAAGTCGAGTTGCTCGTCGGACGCCCCCAGATCGGCCATCAGGTCGAAAGTGAGGTCCACGACCTCCTCGGGGCGGGCGTCCATGCGGTCGATCTTGTTGATGACCACGATGGGCTTGATGCCGAGCTCGATGGCCTTCCGCAGCACGAAGCGCGTCTGGGGCATCGGACCCTCGGCGGCGTCCACCAGCAAGAGGCAACCGTCCACCATGCCCAGGACGCGTTCGACCTCGCCGCCGAAATCAGCATGGCCGGGGGTGTCCACGATGTTTATCTTGACGCCTTCGTATTGCACGGCGGTGTTCTTCGCCAGGATGGTGATGCCACGCTCTTTTTCGAGAGCGTTGCTGTCCATCGCGCGCTCGGCGATCTCCTGCCCGTGTCCGAGTTCGAGTGTCTGCGTGAGCATCCCATCAACGAGAGTGGTCTTGCCGTGATCCACGTGCGCGATGATGGCGATGTTACGGTACTCCATGCGTTCTCCTGATTCACTAGTCTTACCGCGCTATCAGCACCTTGCGAGACACACGTCGTGTCAGAGATCAAGGTAAAAAGAAATGCCCTGCGGCGCGGACGCTCAAGCCCAGACTATACCGCATAAATTGCCCCACAAAGTCCCGCACCGCCCAAGCCTCCCGATTGCTTACAATCCCTGCAGGACGCGTCCGGGGATCCGGCGCGCCGTGCAAGAGACATTGTCGATGAAAGGCAGAGGTACTTGGACCGCAGTGAGACGAAGATCGGCGAGAAGACCGCGCAGTTCCAGCCGCACCCGCTGTTTCGTGGCGGACACGCGCAGACGGTGGCGGGTTGGGCGTGGCCCCGGCGCTTCCGCGCGCATCCGGCGGACGAGACGCGCCTGTTCGAGGTGGAACCGGGCGTCCGCGTTCTCGCGCGCTGCCGGTGGCACGAGGACCGGCGCTCGCGGGCGACCCTCGTCCTCCTGCACGGCCTGGGCGGTAGCGCCGATGCGCCGTACATGCTGGGCGCCGCCTTGCTGGCCTACCAGGCGGGCGTGAACGTGGTCCGCCTGAACCAGCGCAACTGCGGCGGTACCGAACACCTCACACCTACGCTCTACCACAGCGGGATGTCAGGTGACCTGGCCGCCGTGGTGTGCGAGCTGGCGGAGCGTGATGGCCTCTCCCGCATCGTGGTGGCCGGTTTCTCTATGGGCGGCAACCTCGCCCTGAAAATGGCCGGGGAGATGGGGGTGTTCTCGCTGCCGGAGCTGCTCGGCGTGTGCGCCGTCTCGCCCGCGCTGGACCTCGGCGCGACGGTGAGCAACCTGGAGCGGTTCTCGAACCGACCCTACGAGTGGCTGTTCGCACGCGGCCTGCGCCGGCTCGTCGAACGGAAAAAGGAACTCTACCCGAGACTGTACGACGTCAGGGAGCTCGACCGGCTCCGCACCGTCCGCGACTTCGACGAGCTTTACACCGCCCCGCACGGCGGGTTTGCGAGCGCCGATGACTACTACGCCCGGTCGAGCGCGCTCCCGTTCGTCCCTCGCATCGGCGTGCCGACGCTCATCGTTCACGCCCAGGACGATCCCCTCGTGCCTTTTGGACCTCTGCGGTCTTCGGGGATATCCGGCAATCCCCTAGTCACGATGGCGACACCGCCCCACGGCGGTCACGTCGCGTTCGTCTCGCGCGAAAGGAGAGAACGTTTCTGGGCGGAGGAGCGCCTCGTGGAGTTCTGCCTCCACCTCTGCGAAAGCGCGCTCTAACTGGCGCGTCGCAACAAGGTCCACCATACCCAGAGCATGAGTAGGGGTTGGAGGGGGAGGCGTAAGCATAGGAGCCAGCGTGGGAGGTTCAGAGCGGGGATGGCCTTGGGGTGAAGGGCCATGTGTACGTTCGCCGGGAAGACGGCAGCCAGGAGCAAGATCAAACCCCACCCGGACGCGCGTCGCACACGAGGCCCGCCGAACCCCGCGCCCACCCCTCCGGCGATCTTCGCCGCCCCGCTGAGAAGAACCAGCGCCAGCGGCGCAGGCAGGTAAGGTGGAACTACCTGCTCGTACGCGCGCGGATAGACGAAGTGGAGCACCCCGGCGGCGACAAAGACGGCACTCAAGATGATGCCGCCCAGAGAAATACCGCCGCTTCTGGTCTCCGTACCTGGAGTCTGCCTTATGTTGGGGAAAAGGCTCCAACCTGGCCCTTGAGTGTCATTGGATTCTAGATGTGTATTGCGAAGATCATGCTCATCACTCCTTGATGCGGCTTTGAGGACAACCCAGAATCATGTCTATCATGAAAGCATAGGTGTAGGCCGTGATCTCGGATAGTCTGTGAGCATGTCTCGTTCCATCACAGGGTCAGCGATGCGCCTCGGCAGAACCTCCACGACTGTCATCGACTCGTTGCTCACGCCGGCCTCATCTTGCCTCCCCTGTCTCCCGGCCCCTAGGACGAATTCCTTGAAGCGTTGCGCCGCCTCCTCGTCCTCCCAGACGATCGTCGTGTAGGTCTTGCTAGCGGCCTGATCCCCCATCCAATACCCGGCGACGAAGCCTGGAATCTGCCGGACCATCGGTACGATCTCCTCGTGCAGCCCCCGCTGCTCCTCCTCCCAGTCACCCGCCTCCATGTTCCATACACCTACTGCCGCATACATGCTCTTACCTCCATTTTGTATTCACGCTCGCAATTTTTCGTATATAATGTATCATAAACCAGTGAACTGCTTGGTGCGTTCGCGTTCCCCCGTAGGCCAACACGGTGCCCTGCATGTTCGCCCCCGAAGCCATCGCCAAGCTCTCTTACTCGCTCTCCAGGAACTCTAGCCGCTGTACTTCGGATAGTGGGCCTTGTATCCGAGCAGCCTGCCCACCACCGCCAGCGCCCCGAACAGCACCTTCTGCACGAATAGCGGCGGTTTGGTCAGGTGACCTTCGTTCAGGTGCTCGTTGATCAAGACCGCCATTTGCAGCGGGTTAGGAAGGCTTCCCTTGTCGTTACAGAGCCCATACCAATTCGCCAGAAACTCCTCCATCCGTAACGCCGGCCTAAGCTCGATGAGAACGTGAGCCTCCTCATCACTCCCGTTCCACCACCTGTGAGGTGTGCCCTTCGGGACGATCAGGCTCTCTCCTGCTTTGAGGCGCCGCTCGTGACCTGCCACGAGGAGGTCTAGGGAGCCGGAGAGGACCTCGAAGCTCTCGTCTTGGAGGGTGTGGACCATCTCGGGAGTACCGGACGCCCCCGCCCAGGCGAATATCTCGAACTCAAGCGACTCGCCACCCGTTTCCCGCGTCGTCTTCGTGAAGATCAGCCGATCCCCCGCAACTGGATTCTCCATTACCTGTCCCGGACGAACCATGGCGCACCTCCTGCTCGTTGCGTTCATCCTCTACCCCAGACCATTCTCTGGTGCTCACCCGGCGATGTGCGGCCCGGTGAAACCGGCGAGCCCTGCCGATCCAGGGTCCTCCAGACGAGCACCAGGAGCACGAGTTCCGCGACCCCAAGCAATGGTCCGAGGGGTAGCGCGAAGCCGTACCAGAAGATCGTGCTAAGACCCAGCAGGATCAGGCCGAGAACCGCGCCGTCCCTCCTGGAGTTCCACAGCCAGTAGGCGGCCAGGAACTTCAACGAGCTGACCACAACGAAGATGGTCCCAAGTACTATCAAAGCGTCAAGACCGAGCGATTCGAAAGGTCCGCCCATCAGCCTGACGCCGCCCACCGTCGGCAGGTTCCCTTGTGCAAACGCATAGCACAGCGTGGGAATCACACCGATGCTCCACGCGAAAGCGTCGAAGTAGAACAGAATGGACACGGCGGTCTTCAAGGGATCACTCACCGCGGCGGGGGTGGCGCGAACTCTACGCCGTACGCATTGAAGACGGCCACTATCCCCTCCACGTCTGGCGGTTCCTTCGGAGGTGGCGGCAGGGTGGGGCTCGGAGCTGGTTCGCCTAGCTGTTTGAATGCCTCCTCGAGCCCCGCCGGAGTGAGGACAACCAGCGCCCTGGCCTGCGAGGTCTTCAGCTCGAAGCTATGCTCGATCCCCCGCGGCAGCCACACATAGTCGCCCGGTTTGGCCTCTATGGTTTGCCCGCCGACGCGGAAGGTTATCTCGCCCTCCAAGAGGTAGAAGGCCTCGTCCTCGCGGGTGTGGGTGTGCGGGGGCGGCTCGGCGCCCTTAGGGGCAAGCCCTTCGCCTAACGAGAAGCGCCCGTCGGTGTCTTTACCTTCGGCGAGGTAGGTTTGGAGGAGGCCCAGGCTCCAGTAGCTGCCTTCTCCTCCGAGCCGGCGCGAGTAGGGCTCGGCTTGCTGTGTAGGGTCTTGCATCGCTCATCTCCTCTAGTCAGGTGCTTCCGCCTACTGATGTATATAGATAGTAACGTTACATACGGTCAAAGGAATTGTCAAGGTGAGAGCCGATGAGTGACGAGAAGCTTATTTCACCAATCGTTCGTGAGCATGTTCAGTACCATTGCGGGGTCAGCGATGCGCCTCGCCGATCACCTCGACGGCTGTCATCGACTCGAAACTCACGCCGGCTTTCTCCGCCTCGGGGCGACGTCCTTGAACGAAGTCGATAAAGGCGCGGGCCTGCTCCTCGGTGTCCCAGATCGTCAGGACGTGAGTCCTGGGCTCGGCTGGATCGCTCATCCAGTAGCCCGAAATGAAGCCGGGTACTTCGCGCGTCGTGGGTATGAGTTGCTCGTCCACCGTGCACTGCTGCTCCTCGTTCCAGGCTGTATCCAGGTTGAAGACTGCTACTACCGCATACATACTCTTGCCTCCTTGTTTCTATTCCATGCCGATTCACGACCTCCCGCCGGTTTGCGTGATGCCGTTCGCCGCAATGTGTCGGCCTAATAATAGGAGCCAGACTGGGATGCCGAGCATGCCAATCACCCCGAGAAGTCCGCCGACGCCGAAGACCACCAACTGCGGCCACGACATCCAGGGCAGCAAGAACCCGAGCCCGACGACCACGCCACCGGCCAGGGTACCCGCACCCACGAACTCCCCGAACCGTGCCACGCGCGGCCCGAGGGCGGCCGACAAGGTTTATGGGTAATTCAGGAAGCTGCGAACGTACGCCGGGACGCTGGCCGCGTTACTAGTACGAGGATTAGGACGGGGACCACAGCCTGAACCGCAGCGAAGATACGCCCTACCGCGTTTGGCTCGACGACTAAACCCGGAGCCGCCAACAGGATGTTGAGCACGGAAACAATGATAGTGAGCCAGAGACCCCACCGCCTTAACGTCCATAGTCCAGCTGCGGCCACGAGGCCAGCCACGCCCAATACGACACCCAAATAAACGACGATCATCGGGTAATCCGTTGGCAACAACGGGGATGTCAAGCTTAGCAAGAAAACCACCGCGAGTAAGACGACCGCGAAAGTTACGGGTAATGTTCGGGAGCGCATACGTTAATCCTCCTTGTCCAGAAGATGCCATTTCTGGTAGGTCATCTTCAGCCCAACTATAGTGTTGCTTCGACTCTTATTGATGTAACTTCCTCCTTTCCATCGCGCGAATACGTCAGCGTCATCCTAGATGGTCCGCCGGGCTCCGTCTTTCACGTTCTTGCGTTTTTTTGTACGTTCTTGCGTTTGCGTCGAACGTCTAACGAAGGGCTTTGGGACTGACGCCGAGCATGCGTTTAAAGTGTCTGTTCAGGTGACTCTGGTTCGCAAAGCCGCACAGGAGGGCGATCTCGGCTATGGGCAGGGTACTGCTACAGAGAAGCTCTTTGGCCCGCTGAACGCGACGCTCGATGACGTAGCGATGCGGGGTAAGCCCGGTAGATTGTTTGAACAAACGCGAGAAGTGATACGGGCTCAGGTGCGCTGCCCTTGCGATATCGGCCAGCTTCAGGTCTTTTTCGAGGTTGTCGCCAATGTAGTCGACAGCATCTTTGAGCGCGCGTCTGGAGAGGCCGCCCGCACGCTCGCGTGCCGCATTCTTCGCTGCGGTCCTTCCAAGGGAGGAGTGATCTCTAATAAGGGTAATAGCCAGGGCGGTAGCCAGGGACTCGGCGTAGAGCCTGCCGCCGAGTAGCCCCTCGGCTTCGACTTCCTCTTTGAGCATGAGTCCGATCTGCTCGATCCGCTCGTCCCGCGCACCGAGGAGAGGCGAGATCTCGACCCTGTCCGGGTCCACCTCCACGCTCTCCGCCACCTCGCGTAAGAAGGCGTCCTCCACGCACAAGGGAAGCAGATCGCTCTCCGTCGCCCCTTTGAACCCCCATTCCCAGTGTGGCCCGGCAGGAATGACGGCTACTTCGCCATGATGGACGCGTTCTTTGCGGAACTGGCCGTCCAGCCTCTGCGTCAAATCCAGCGGCTGGCGATTTAGATAGATGATCGCGTGGTGCTTTGGGAGGGGAGGCATGGATACCTCATCGTAGCCGGTAAATCGCGCGACCTCAATGCCGGTCCACCCTCGCCCTGCGCTTGTGAGCACGCGCGAAGGAAGTGATGACCGTTGCTGCATCTAGATCGTCCTCACTCCCGCTTACCCTTCGCGCGCCCGTATCCACCATAGTCTACACCCGAAGTTCTGAGAGAAGACAAATCCTCCGGACGCTCTCTGTCAAAGAGGCTACAAGGCAAGCACAAAACCTTGATCTACAGATTTTACGTTCTCAAGAGTTCTCAAGAGCTAACTGCGTCACCTTCACCTTCTCTCATCTAACCAGGCAACCAACTACGCCACAGTATTGAACTTGGCGTCTGCGGAGGCGCTCGTAAGACCTGTTGTTCGCGCCGAGAGACTTTCGAGGCGATTTCTCTTGAAACTGGTCTTGATTCCGTTGGGAGCATCTGCTACTAGTTCCCATATGGGAAATGGGTTCATTGGATGGAACGACCGCATTGGTTGAGTCATGTCGGACGGGGTGGGTTCTCTGCGCTGTGTTGCGAGGGTGGAGTGGTCGATTCGGTGCTGGTAAGTAGAGGAGGATGAAGGGTGAGGCTTGATCGTTTGGACACCAGGACCGGAGTCAACCCCCGGATCTCCTCGCCGGAAGAGTACACCCGAGAGGAGACCTACAGGAATACTCGCGCGCCGGTCGACTTTGCGGTTACGTTGCTGCCCGAAGCGTACTCAGACCCGGACTTTCACTCCATCGAACGCGAGCGGGTATTCGCCGGGAGCTGGATCGTGGCCGGCTGCGCTTCGGAGGTCCGGGACCCTGGGCAGGTACTGGTCACCGAGGTTGCCGGACGCTCGGTCATCGTGACGCGTGACAGGGAGGGAGAGCTGCGGGCTTTCCACAACGTCTGCCGCCACCGCGCGGCGAAGCTGCTCGACGACGACTGCCGGTCGGTGCGGAACAATAGGATACGGTGTCCCTACCATAGCTGGACCTATGATCTCGCGGGCAAATGTCTCGGCACGCCGCTCTTCGAGGGATCCGACATCCCCGAGGACCAACAGGGGGTCTTCGATATGGGCGGCGTCAGGGGGTTCGATAAGGCGGACTACGGCCTGATGCCCGTAAGCGTGGACACTTGGGGATTTCTAGTCTTCGTCAACCTAGATCCCGAGGCCGCTCCTCTGACCGGCCAATTGGGCGACCTGCCCGAACGTTTCTCCGGCTACCGGTTGGATGAGTGGGAGATACTCCGGGAGAGAGGTTACGAGCCGAAGGCCGACTACAAGCTCATCGGTGAGAACTTCATGGAGTACTATCATCTTCCGTGGGTCCACCCGGAGTTGGTCAAGGTCTCCAGGATCGAGGACCACTACCGCTCGCAGGGACCGGGGATGTACATGGGCTTCCGAACCACCCCAATCTTGCAGAACACGGGTGCTGGCGGCTTTCTGGGATTGCCGCCGCTGAGTACCCTGAGCGGCGAGGACGCCGTGAGCGGACGTTTCGTCTGGTTGTTCCCAAACGTCGCCATCAACATTCTGCCGAGCCACGCCTTTATCATCGTCGCCAACCCAGAGGGGCCGGGTCGCTCGGCGGAACGGACGGTACTGCTCGCCCATCCAGAGTGCATGGATCATCCCGACGCGGAAGACGAGATCGAGCAATTGGTGACCTTCTGGGACCTGGTGAACGTGCAGGACATCGAGATCGTCGAGCGGGTGCAGGAGGGTATCTCCAACCCGACTTACCGGGGCGGACGCATGTGCTACCGGTTCGAAGAGCCATTGCACCGCTTTCAGAACATGATCATCGATCGGATGGTCGGAATCGACCGGGTGCCGCCCGGCGACGACGAGGAAGGTACACAGATGTTTGCGCGACACTCGAGCGGGTCCACTGACTCTACCGGAGTCCAGGGTGGCGGACGGATCGGAGGTTAGCGATGAAAGATCGTGCGGAGGTCGTGATCATCGGTGCCGGCATCGTCGGATGCGGCGTTGCGGACCACCTGACGAGCATGGGCTGGACGGACGTTGTCGTTCTGGACCAGGGACCGCTCTACAAGGCGGGCGGTTCCACCTCGCACGCGCCGGGAGGAGTCTTCCAGACCAATCCGTCGAAGACGATGACGGAGTTCGCCAAGTACTCCGTGAAGCGGTACTCGAAACTGGATCTCGACGGCGAGTCATGTTTCATCCCGGTGGGCGGGCTGGAGGTCGCCGTTACGCCCGAGCGCTGGAAAGATCTCCGCAGGAAGCACGGGCTCGCTACCTCGTGGGGCATCGAGTCGGAGATCATCTCTCCCGAAGAGTGCGTCGAGAAGGTGCCGCTCATAGACCCGAATACGATCCTCGGCGGCTTCTACGTTCCATCAGACGGTATCGCCCGCGCCGTCCGAGCCTGCGAGGTTATGGCGAAGATGTCCAAGGAGCGCGGCGCGGAGTTCTACGGCGAGACCGAGGTTACGGGCATCGTGGTCGAGGGCGGCCGAGTCCGTGCGGTCGAGACCTCGCGGGGCCGCATCGAGACGGAGTTGGTGTTGAGCTGCGCGGGTATGTGGGGGCCGAAGATCGGGCGCATGGTCGGAATGCGGGTTCCGCTATCCCCGATGCAACATCAGCTAGTGTGGACCACGCCGCTCGCGGAGCTTGAAGGCGAGATCCGGGAGGCGTCGCACACGCTCCTGCGTCACCAGGACCGGGCGATGTACTTCCGGCACCGCAAGGATCACTACGGCGTCGGCTCCTACCAGCACCGGGCCATGCCGATCTCCGCCGAAGACATCCCGCGCTGGGGAGAAGCTGAGGTTATGCCCTCGATCATGGAGTTCACCCCGGAAGACTTCGAGAAGCCGTGGCGGGACGCTGTAGAGCTGATGCCCGCCCTCGGGAAGACCGAGATCGCCGAGCCGCTGAACGGCCTGTTCTCGTTCACGCCGGACGGGATGCCGCTGATGGGAGAATCGAAGGAGGCGCGCGGGTTCTGGATCGCGGAGGCGGTCTGGATCACGCACGCCATGGGCGTCGCCCGTGCGATGGCCGAATGGCTCGTCACCGGCGTCCCGACGGTGGACCTCGCCACCTGCGACGTCCACCGCTTCGAGCCCTACGCCCTGAGTGACGATTACCTGAACGCCCGCAACTCCCGCTCCTACGAGGAGGTCTACGACATCCTCCACCCCCAGCAACCGATCGAGGAACCGCGACCACTTCGCACGACCCCCTTCTACGAGCGCCAGAAGGAGCTTGGAGCATACTTCATGGAATCCTCCGGCTGGGAGCGCCCGCACTGGTTCGAGGCGAATAGATCCCTCGTGGAGGGACGTGGCATCCCGCCCCGCGAGGAATGGTCGGGGCGCTACTGGTCCCCGATAGCCGGCGCCGAGCACCAGGTAACCCGCGAGAAAGGCGCCCTGTACGACATGACACCCCTCAAGCGTGTCGAGGTCGTCGGGCCAGGGGCACTGGAGTTCCTGCAACGCCTCAACACCAACCAGCTTGACAAGCCCGTCGGGGGCGTAACCTATTCGCTGATGCTCGACGAGGAGGGCGGCATAAAGAGCGACATTACGGTTGCGCTAATCACCGAAAACTGCTTCCAGCTCGGCTTGAACGGACCGCGGGATATCGAGTGGATGGAGGCGCATCTGCCGGATGATGGTTCGGTGCATATCCGGGACGTTACCAGCGCGACCTGCTGCATCGGGGTGTGGGGGCCGGCGGCGAGGGAGTTGGTTCAATCGCTAACCGACGACGATCTCTCAAACGAGGCTTTTGGGTACTTCAAGGCGCGCCGGATCTACGTCGGGGAGGTGCCGGTTACGGCGTTGCGTGTCTCCTATGTCGGGGAGCTTGGCTGGGAGCTTTACGCGCCGGCGGAGACGGGACGGCGATTGTGGGACCTTCTGTGGCAGGCCGGACAGCCGCTCGGCGTGATCGCGGGCGGTCGGAGCGCCTTCGGCAGCCTGCGTCTGGAAAAGGGCTACCGCCTCTGGGGCACGGACATGACCACCGAACACGATCCCTACGAGGCGGGCCTCGGCTTCGCCGTGAAGTTGGAGAAGGGAGACTTCGTCGGCCGCGAGGCGCTCCTGCGGCGCAAGGAGGAGGGACCGCGCAGGAAACTCACATGCCTGGTTCTCGAAGACCCGGCCGTCGTGGTGGTGGGCAGCGAGCCGGTCTATTCGGACGGCGCGCCGGTCGGATACGTCACGAGCGCGGCCTACGGTTACACTATCGGGCAGAGCATCGCGTATGCCTGGCTACCGCCGGATCTCTCGCGGGTGGGGACCCGGGTGGAGGTCGAGTACTTCGGGGAGCGGCATGGGGCGGTAGTGTCGGCTGAGCCGCTCTTCGACCCGGAGATGAAGCATCTGGGCGTCGTCCGTAAGAAGCCCGCGACCGCCGCGCCGTCATCCTCGTACGCTAGAGCATCGGCGGGTGGTGACGCTGGATGACGAGCGGATGAGATCCCGTTTAGCCGCCGGGACGGGGGGCCGGGGTGTCAGCGAGGGGGAGGATGGGCGTCGGGTGCTGGATGAGGTCAATAAGAGTGGTTCGGTAAGGTCGGTCAACCGGGCTGTAGCGATAATGAAGTTCCTGTCTGCCAGTGGGGCTTCCACGCTCACCGAGATCGCGGACGGGGTGGATATATACAAGTCCACCGCTCACCGGCTGCTGGCGACCTTGAGGGACGAGGGGTTAGTCGAGCAGGACGAAGCCAACTCGAAGTACGACCTGGGTTACGGGCTGGTGCTGTTGGCGAGTTCCGTAACGTCCGACCTGGATATCCTGCGTTGCGCGAGGCCGATCTGCGAGCGTCTCAGCGAGCAGACGGGGGAGACGGTGACGGTCTCGGTGCTGGAGGATGATGAAGCGGTCGTTATTCACCAGGCCGTCTCGAAGTCTTCGGCGATCAGCGTGGATTGGACCGGGAGGTATACGCAGATACACGCCACGGGTGCGGGAAAGGTTTTTCTCGCGTACATGCCCGAGGAACGGTTGAAGAGCATTCTTCGAGGGCCGTTGAAGCGGTCTACGGAGCATACGCTGGTGGACCCGGCGCGGCTTCGGGAGGACCTAGCCGGGATACGCGCGAGGGACTACGCGACCTGCTTCGAGGAGTTGGAGATCGGGCTGAACGTAGTCTCGGCGCCGGTGCGCCTCTCGGATGGGCCGGTCACCACCGCCATCTCCGTCTCCGGGCCGGCTTTCCGGTTCCCGGAGGGCGATGTGGAGGAAGTCGGCGCGCTGATCCGTCAGACCGCCGCTGAGATCTCCCGGTGCCTGGGGTTCCGGGGGGTTGGCGGGTGAAGATCACCGGCATCAGGACCAAGCGCCTCTCGCGCGGGCTGGACCCTCCTTTCCACGCCGCCTGGGATCCGACACCGCGCCGCGCCTTCGAGGCGACAGTCGTGCTCGTGGACACCAGCGAGGGCCTCACTGGCGTCGGCTCCGGGGACACGATGACGGGCTTCGAGGAGTTCGAGCACCTGTTTATCGGCGAGGACCCGCTGCGGATGGTCCGGCACGTGCGGGTGCTGGAGACGATCAACTTCCACGCCGGAAGGTACTGGCCTCTGGAGGCGGCGCTGTGGGACCTGGTCGGCCAGATCTGCGTCCAGCCGGTGGCGACGCTCTTCGGGGGCTGCGCGGATCGCGTCCCGGCCTACGCTTCCTGCGGCGAACTCAAGCCGCCGGAGGAGCGCGCGGAGGTTGCGCTGGCACTGCGGGAGGAGGGGTTCCGGGCGATAAAGATCCGGGTGGACCCGGCCCGTCTGGAGGAAGGTATCGCGAGCGTTGCGGCGGCCCGCGAGGCCGTCGGTTCCTCGATGGAGATCATGGTGGACCTCAACCAGGCCTGGCGCATGGCGGGAGACGTGTCCCGGAGCATAGACCCCGTGACTGCCGCGAAGATCGCCGGCCGGCTGCGCGAGCTGGACGTGTTCTGGCTCGAAGAACCCCTGCTGGCGTCGGACGCGAAGGGACTTGCGGACCTGCGCGCGGCGGGTGGCGTCAGGATCGCCGGCGGCGAGATGGCCCGCACCCTGCCGGAGCTTCTCGCCTACATAGAGGCTGACGCCCTAGACGTGTACCAGCCGGACGTAGTCCTCGCGGTGGGCATGATGCGCGCCCGCACCGTCGCGGAACAGGTCACGGCACGAAACCGCTGGTTCACGCCGCACACCTGGACCAACGGCCTCGGCGTGCTCGCCAACCTGCACGTTACGGCGGGCGTGGGGGGCGGCCCGTACCTGGAGTTCCCCTACGACCCGCCCGGCTGGACCCCGGAACGCCGGGACTTCATGCTCGCCGAGCCGCTACGCATAGACGCCGACGGCTGCCTGCGCGTGCCGGACCTGCCGGGGCTTGGCGCAGTTTTGCATGAGGACGTTCTGCGCGACATCGAGAAGGACGATTGACCATGCCGGCGACGCAGCGCCGGTGGAGAACGAAGATCGGAGACACGGTATGACGGAACCCGGCAACGGCGACCATCGCTCCCAGGCCTGGCGAGAGCGGGCCCGCGACCTCGAAGTACCGATGCGGGCCTGGATCGACGGCCGCTTCGTGGACGCGGCGTCGGGCAAGACCTTCGAGACCATCTCCCCGCGGGACGGCAGCGTACTCGCTGAGGTCGCCGAGTGCGACGCGGAGGACGTGGACCGGGCCGTAGCGGCGGCCCGGCGTGCCTTCGAGGACGGACGCTGGTCGCGCACGGCGCCCGCCGACCGTAAAAAGGTGCTGATGCGCTTCGCGGAGCTGGTGCTGGAGAACCTGGAGTATCTGGCGCTGATCGAGACTCTGGACGTCGGAAAGCCGATCTCCGATTCGCTCGCTGTGGACGTGCCGGGAGCGGCGACGTACATCCAATGGTACGCGGAGGCTATAGACAAACGTTACGGAGAGATAGCCCCCACGGGGCCGGACTCGCTAGCGCTCATCACGCGGGAGCCGATGGGCGTCGTCGGGGCGGTCGTGCCGTGGAACTACCCGCTCATCCTGACGGCCTGGAAGATTGGGCCGGCCCTGGCGACCGGCAACTCGGTCGTGCTTAAGCCTGCCGAGCAGTCCCCGCTCTCGGCGCTGGTGCTCGCCGAGTTGGCGGCGGAGGCGGGTATACCGAACGGTGTGCTCAACGTCGTGCCGGGCTTCGGTCCGACGGCGGGGGCGGCGCTCGGACGGCATCCGGGCGTTGACAAGATCACATTCACCGGCTCCGGCGAGATCGGTAAGGCTTTCCTGCGCTATGCCGGAGATTCGAACATGAAGCACGTCTCTTTAGAGTGCGGCGGCAAGAGCCCGCAGCTCATCATGGCCGACGTGCCGGACATCGCCGAGGCGGCCTCCAGCGTGGCCTCGGGCATCTTCTACAACGCCGGCCAGACCTGCCACGCCGGATCGCGCGTCATAGTGGACCGGAGGATCAAGGACGAGCTTCTCGACCGGATCTCCACCCTCGCGCAGGCGATGCCGCCCGGCGACCCCCTCGACCCCGAAACGAAGCTGGGCACCCTCGTGGACGAAGACCAGATGAACCGTGTGCTCGGATATCTGGACATCGGCCGGGAGGAAGGCGCCACGGTCGTGACCGGTGGCAACCGGACCCGGCAGGAGAGCGGGGGTTTCTACGTCGAACCCACCGTCTTCGAGGGGGTAACGCGGGAGATGCGGGTGGCGAACGAGGAGATCTTCGGTCCCGTGCTCGGGGTGCTGGAGTTTTCGGATGAGGCCGAGGCTGTGGCGCTCGCAAACTCGACGGATTACGGACTCGCGGCGGCGGTCTGGACGCGGGACGTCGGCGTGGCGCACCGGGTGGCCGGTGCGATCCGGGCCGGCACGGTCTGGGTGAACTGCTTCGACGCCAGCGACGCGACCGTGCCGTTCGGTGGATTCAAGCAGTCTGGTACCGGCCGCGACAAGTCGCTGCACGCGCTCGACCAGTACGAGCAGTTGAAGACGACCTGGATGAACCTGAAGGTCTAGGAAGGAGCGCGCGGAGTGCGAACGTCTCACGAGGGAGCAGCGTATGCAAGTACTTAACGAGCGGCAACTGGACATCTGGTACGCGGGCCGGACCGTCTTCGGCGCGGGGGCGGTGGAGCGTGTGGGAGAGGTGGTCGGAGATCTCGGGGTCCGGCGGACGTTCGTCGTGTCCGATCCCGGCGTGGCGGCCTCGGGAGCACTGGATGCGGTGCGGGGCTCTCTCGAAGCGGCGGGTCTCGCAGTCGAAGCTTATACGGCAGTTACGCCAAATCCGACAACGCGCGACATCGAGGCGGGTAGCGTGGCCCTGGCGGACTTCGGTACGGAGGGTGCGGCCGTGGTCGCGGTCGGTGGCGGTTCGTCGATGGACGCGGCTAAGGGGATCTCGCTGCACGCCACCAACCCCGGGAGCGTCCTGAATCTAGACTACAGGAACACGAGAATCCTGCCCGGCCTGCCGGTAGTGGCCGTGCCGACCACGTCCGGGACCGGCTCGGAGACCAACGGCTTCGGTGTGATCCTGGACCCCGCGAGCGCCCGCAAGTTCTACCTCGGGCAGGCGAGCGCGCGGCCGAAGGTCGCGGTGCTCGACCCGCTGCTGACCCTCGGCCTGCCCCCGGCGCCGACCGCCGCGACCGGCATAGACGCCCTCACGCACGCGCTTGAGTCGCTGATGTCGCGCAACTCCAACGCTTACGCCGATGGTCTAGCGTTGCAAGTCGTCCGAATGGTGGCCCGCTGGTTACCTGTGGCAGTTGGCGACGGCGGCGACGTGGAAGCCCGGTCCCAGATGCTGCTGGCCGCCCATCTTGCAGGACTCGCTTTCTCGTCCGGAACGGGCTTGGGACTCGCCCACGCGCTGGCGCACTCCATCAGCGCCCGGCTGGACGTGGCCCACGGGGTGGCCCTCGCGGCGGTGCTCCCGCAAGTGATGACGTTCAACCTGCCCACCAGCACGCGCGAGCTGGCGTTCGCCGCGCTCTCGCTGGGGGTCTCGGACCCTGATGCAAGCGAGGAGGCGAACGCGCACGCGGCAGTCGCGGCGACGGAGACGCTCGTCACGGCCGTGATGGGCCGGCAGAGTCTGGCGGGCTTCGGGGTGACGGCAGACCTGCTCCCCTCGCTCGTCCGGGACACCATCGAGGACGGGGTCATAGCCAACACCCCGCGAATGCCGTCGCCGGAGGAGGTGGAAGGTCTGTTGAGAATGCTCTTCGAGGAGCGAGCATGAGGCGTATGTATCGGAGCCACAATCAGATGAATGGCGTACAAGAGCGGGATACGCTTGCGAGACTAGAGGAGGATATATGAATACCAATGGTGCGCGGCTGGGGCTCATGGAGCGGCTTGCGGAGGGACCCGTAATCTGCGCGGAGGGTTATCTGTTCGAGTTGGAGCGGCGCGGGTACTTGCAGGCCGGGGCGTTCGTGCCGGAGGTTGTCCTGGATCACCCCGAGGAGGTCTCGCAGCTTCACCGCCAGTTCGTCCATGCGGGCTCGGACGTGGTAGAGGCGTTCACGTACTACGCCCACCGCGAGAAGCTGCGGCTCATCGGCCGGGAAGAAGCGCTGGAGCAGATCAACCGCCAGGCCCTCGCTATAGCGAAGGAGGTCGCCGACGATACGGAGACGCTCCTTGCCGGCAACATCTGCAACACGAACGTCTACGGTCCCGAGGACGAGGAGAGCATCCGCGAGACGAGGAAGATGTTCGAGGAGCAGGTCGGCTGGGCCGTGGAGGCCGGGGTGGACTTCATCATCGGGGAGACGTTCAGCTACGCGGGGGAGGCTTTGATCGCCGCGGAGGTCATAAAAGAGTCGGGGCTTCCGGGCGTCGTGACGCTGACCGTACACCGCGACCCCGAGACGCGCGAGGGTTGGACCGTCCCGGACGCCTGCAAGCGTGTCGAGGACGCGGGAGCCGACGTGGTCGGACTGAATTGCATCCGCGGCCCATGGACGATGCTGCCGCTGCTGCGCGAGATCGTGCCGGCGGTGAGTGTGCCAGTCGCGGCACTGCCGGTACCGTACCGTACTCACGAGGGACACGAGAGCTTCCAGTCTCTGCACGATCCGGACTACGACAAATTCCCGACCGGCATACCGTTCCCGACGGCGCTCGACCCGTTCACTTGCAACCGCTACGAGATCTCGGACTTCACCCGCGAGGCTTACGATCTCGGGGTCCGCTACTTCGGCGTGTGCTGCGGCGCTGCCCCGCACCACATCCGCAGCATGGCCGAAGCCCTGGGCCGAACGCCACCGGCCAGCCGCTACTCCGAAGACATGTCCAAACACGCCTTCCTCGGCACCGACCCTACCCTCCGCAGCCAGAACACCGAGTTCAGCGACAAGATGTAGCCGCCGGAGGACCGACGACCTCCCGGTCCGTGTAGAGCACGGGCCCGGGAGACACGCCATCTATAATGAGCCGGGGAGCGTCCAAGCTCGCTCTCCGGCTCTCACCGCGTGGTCGCCGTCGTGGACTTCGAGGAAGGTTCGAGATACAGGGGGAACACAAAAGCCAGAAGCTGTTTTCTTCGGGGGTTGCGCTGCTGGTGGTGGCTACGTTCGCGACGCTCTTCGGCTTCCAGCTCCTGCTCTCGGTCGTTCCGCTCTACGCTGAGGAGTCCGGGGGCGGCGGTTCCGGCGCGGGCCTCGCTACGGCGATCTTCATGCTGTCCACCGTTCTTACGCAGGTGCGGATGCCGCGACTTCTCGATCATTTCGGTTACCGGGCGGTGCTCGTGGCCGGACTTTTGTTTCTCGGCCTGCCGGCGTTTCTCTACCCGCTGACGCGGGGTGTCGTCGAGATACTCGCCATAACGCTGGCGCGCGGCGTGGGCTTCGGGATCGTGACGGTGGTCTTCGTCGGCCTGGTCGTCGAGCTTGCTCCACCGGCGCGCCGGGGCGAGGCGCTCGGAGTCTTCGGGTTCGCGCTCACGGTGCCCTCGATCTTCGGCAACCCGCTGGGACTGTGGATCGTCAACGCCTCCGGCTATGATCTCGTCTTCCTGCTGGGCGCCGCCGCTCCTCTCGTCGGGCTTCTCTGCGCCCTCGGGATCGAAGACATCCCGCCGCCCGCCCGGAGCGCCGACAATGCCGGTTTCCTCGACGGGCTGCGGCGCGGACCTCTGCTCCGGCTCTTTCTCCTGTTCTGTACGGCCACCTCCGCTGGCGGCGTGCTCATTACGTTTCTGCCGCTGGCGGTCCGGGAACCAGGCCTCTACTCGTCGGCGGCCGCGCTGCTAGTATTCGGTGTCGCCAGCACCGCCGTCCGGTGGTGGGCGGGCCGCTTCGGCGACCGCCGAGATCCTCACTTGCTCCTCGCTCCCGGCCTCGTAGCCGCCGCCTGCGGTATGGCCGCGCTCCCGCAGGGCGGACCCGTCATGCTCGTCGGTGCACTCCTCTTCGGCGCCGGCCACAGCCTACTCCAGAACTCGACGTTGCTCCTCACCATGGACCGCGTCGCTGAGAACGAGCGCGGCCTCGGCAGCACCCTATGGAACGTCTCCTTCGACGCCGGCACCGGCGCGGGCGCATTCTTCTTCGGGTTCGTCGTCGGCGTGACGGGCTTCACCGCGGCTTTCTACCTCTCCGCCGCGCTCCTCGCCGCCGCCCTCATCCTCGTCGCCCTCGACCGACCGGACCACGATTCGGACGCAGCGGTGAAGCCCGGGACAGCCAGAGACTTCGACACCTCTTGACTCACAGAGACCGGCGACTGTATACTCCGCGGCCATTAGAAACTTAAGTTCGTAATGTGGAACTTAGGGAGAAGGAAAAGGCGCGCTGCGAGCGATCACCTGGCCGATCTTTCCGTTTGGAGGACGGCGAAGGCGCGTGAGGCGATCACCTAGCCGAATCTTCCGATGGGGCGTTTCGAGACGCGAAGGGAGGTAGGGTGCATTTTCTTTCGGCTTTGAGTTGGCGGGAAGCCCTGGAGCTCAAGGCCGCGCATCCCGAGGCGGTGCCTATCTTCGGTGGCACCGACACGATGGTGGAGTTGAACTTTGCCCGCCGCCGGCCGCCGGCCATGCTGGACCTGACACGGGTTCCGGAGATTCAGGAGTGGGGCGAGGAAGACGGGCTACTGCGCGTCGGCGCGGGGGTTACTTACAGCCGCATCATCGGAGAATTGGGTGAGAGACTTCCGGGGCTCGCGATGGCCTCCCGGACGGTCGGGTCGCCCCAGATCCGGAACCGCGGTACTGTGGGTGGCAACCTGGGGACCGCTTCTCCCGCCGGGGACGCTCTGCCGCCGCTGTATGCTTCCGATGCGGAGGTCGAAGTCGACTCCACCGAGGGAACCCGGCGGATGCCGGTCTCCGAGTTCATCGTTGGTCCAAAGAGGAACGTGCTCCGGGATGATGAGTTGATCTCCGCGTTCTACATCCCGGAGGCCGAAGGACCGCAGCAGTACGCCAAGATCGGGACCCGCAACGCGATGGTGATCGCCGTCTGCTCCTTCGG
>CALMWA010000340.1 GCA_937873125.1 uncultured Actinomycetes bacterium
GTCGAACGCCGGCCCCCGTCGGACTCCGCCAGCCCCTCCTCCGCCAGCAACCCAAGCTCCATGAGCCGGGAGACCTCACCCGAGATCTTGCTGCGACTCGTGTCCAACACCTCCGCGAGCCTCCCTCTCGAAACAGCATGAGCCTCAGCATGCACGAACGACATGACTAGAGCCTGCGTCTCGTTCTCCACCAGCGGATAACTAGGATGAGATTCCCCTTTCCCTACTTTCTCGGTCATCCAGGTCCCTTTCCTATTCTGACAATAATAGTTTAACTTATGTCTGATTGTCAACAACTTTTGTCATAATTTTTCAAAAGTTACGTTCCTTAAACTATATGTTAGCCATAAACCCGCGGGTGTGATCTTCCGAGAGCTGGACAGCCCTGATCCGATCCGAGAAGTTACAAGAGCACTGGTGTGTTGATTGAGACTCCGACAGCGCGGTTCGTCCTTTGAGAACAAAAGGTCGAGAAAAAGCGGATTGTCGTGGCCGCTGGCGAGAAAAATTTGCTACTGGCGTTTATCCGTAAGGCTTTCGGGCGTCGGCACCGAACGGTGCACTGTCACAAACAAAGCCTCGGTTCCGGAAGGTCCTGGTTAAAGAGATTAGGCTGCTCGTGATAGGCTTCTAAGGAAGACCGATAGGCACGGCGGCGTAGAGCATCAGGTAGCTGCAGTTGGTGCAGACGAGTTGAACCATCGGGACGTGGGAGTCTTCCAGGCGAGCGCCGTCGGTGTCGAGGATAGGTGCGCTCACGATCTCGCCGGCGCCCCAGTCAGTCCCGCCACACGAGACGCACGTGGGGTGAACGTTCTTGGACTTCAGCCAGCCACGTAGCTTGTGCTTTTGCAGTTCACTGAGCGACATTCGTTCTCCCCCACGAGCTTCGGCGCCGCCATCCAGTATACGAGCCTCTCCCACCTCGAGCGAACATTCGTTGACAACGACTCCGGCCCTGCTCTAGTATCCATCGTAACCAGCGTGGAGTCCGGGATTTCGACGGTATAGCTTTCTCCCGTCTCTCGCACGCCGAAGTCGGCAGACGAATAGTTCAGGGAAGGCATCGCGGTGGACGAGCTACAAGACCAGGACGTGTCCCGGGGGAAAAGCGAGTCTCTAGATAGCCGGCAACCCGCCGGGATGCGGCTCGCCGACGTACGCGTACACACGGCGATAAAGAGCTTTCTGGAGCACTCCGAGATACGCCTCGCCGACGTGCGGGTACACTCCCCGATCCGGGACAACGGCCCGGCCGAAGCCGCGAAAGAGACCCACCATCCCCCCGGAAGCAGCGTCGTCATCCTCACCGCCAACGAGAACCTGGATTACCTGTTCAAGGCGATGCAGGAGGGCGTCTTCGACCAGGCACTCAAGAACGCCTCGCGCAAGGAACTGGACCTGGCGGTGCGTCAAGTGCTTCGCGGCGAGTCTCCCCTCGATCCGGACAAGGGCGCACGCTTGCTCCAGAAGGCCGCCGACGCCGGCGAAACGTCCGGCAGCAAAGCGGAGCCGCTCACGCCGCGCCAGATAGATGTGTTGAGGTTGCTCACAAAGGGGTTGACTAACCGAGAGATCGCGCAGAGGCTCGTCATCAGCACGGGGACCGTCCGCATACACGTCCAGCACATCATCGCCAAGCTCGGCGTCTCCGACCGAACCGGCGCCGTCGTGCGCGGCATCGAACTAGGCCTCGTCACCACGGACTCCGGTTCGTAAAAGACGTTTCGCACCAAAGATATGTCATTCGACATACAAAGATATGTCATCCGATAGTCGTAAGGCCGTGCGCATACGGGTAGAGTGCATCCCAGGGAGCGGAGGAAAGGAAGAGTGATGAAGGTCGAGAAGTCCATCCAGAAGAGCGTCCGGCAGAGCGACAAGGGGAAGAACGTCGCCGGGGATGTAAACGCGGCGGTAACCGCCAACGTAGGCGAGGACGCCTCCGGCTCCGTCACGGGCTCCAGGGTGATCAGCCGCCAGCGCATCGTTCAGCGCAACGGCGAGACCGTCGAGGAGACCTCCAGCACTTCGAGGGAGGAGATCCCCGAACGTGGAGCGTAGGGCATCCGAACGGAGTGGGGTGAGCAAGGAGGAGCTCAAGCAGGAAGGCGGCGAAGAGGTCATAGATCGCGAGACGACCTCATTCGTGAACGCCCAGAACATCGTCGAGGACTCGGAAGAGAAACGTCGAGAGAAGGGAGAGCAGGGTGACTGACGAAAAGAAGGTTCAGAAGCAGGAGTTGAGCGCGGAGGAGTTGGAGGCGCAGGGCGGAGAGCAGGTCCCCGACCGCGAAGAGATGTCGCTGGTGGACCTGAACGTCGCCGCTCCGGTCAACGCCGCCGTAGCCGCCAACGTGCTGTCCGACGGCTCGGTCGCTTACGCCAACGCCACACAGGACGCGACCATCGACCAGAGCAACCAGTAAGGGAGACGAAGAACCTTGACCGACAAGCCGAAGAAGCAGGAAGAGCTATCCACCGAAGAGCTTGAGGCCCAGACCGGGGAGCAGCTACCGGATCGTGAGGAGATGTCCCTCGTCAACGCGAACGTTGCCGTCCCGGTAAACGCCGCCGTAGCGGCGAACGTGCTCTCGGACGACGCGGTGGCCTACGCCGACGCGACGCAGGACGCGGCCATAGATCAATCCAACCAGTAGAGGAGGTGAGAACAAGTGACGGATAAGCCGAAGAAGACCGAGGGCCTCTCGGCCGAAGAGTTGGAAGCCCAGCAGGGCGAAGGCCTCCCCGACCGCGAGGAGATGTCCCTAATCGACGCCAACGCGGCGGTGCCGGCGAACGTGGCAGCGGCCCTTAACGTGGCGAGCGACGACGCGACCGCCGTCGCCAACGCCGAGCAGGACGTAACCATAGACCAGTCCAATCAGTAGGTAACCCACCCAACGCACCAACAGGAGGAAAACGATGACCGAGGACAAGAAGCAGGTAGAGCAGAAGCAGGAGGGCCTCTCGGCCGAGGAGCTTGAGGCGCAGCAGGGCGAGGGTCTGCCCGACCGCGAGGAGATGTCGCTGGTAGACGCCAACGTCGCCGCTCCGGTCAACGCCGCCGTAGCCGCCAACGTTCTCTCGGACGACTCCATCGCCTACGCCAACGCCGAGCAGACCGTAGACATCGACCAGTCCAACCAATAAGGTAGCGGCGCTTCGCGTTAGCGCTACTTGACACGGGGCGGTCTTCGGGCCGCCCTTTTTGAGATTCACATTTTCAGGAGACAGGACTATAACCACGCCGCCCGAACAATCCGAGGCCTTAAAGAGCGAGCCGGTTGACCCGTCGGTGCCGCGGCTGGCCGAGGGAATAGACCTCATCGGCGAGTATGAGGGTTCGGGGTTCAAAGATACGCCGTACCTGGCGCGCCGGATGGACGGACAGGTCTTGCAGCTCACGCAGCTTCTGTACTTCGTCGCCGAGGAGGTTGACGGCGTGCGGAACTTCGATGAGATCGCCGCCCGCGTGACCGAGAAGTTCGGGAAGAGCGTCAGCGAGGACAACGTCAAGTTCCTCGTCGAGAACAAGCTGCGGCCGATAGGGGTGCTCGCTGCGGCGGATGGAACGAGCCCCAAGCTGAAGAAGGCCGACCCGATGCTCGCGCTCAACTTCCGGACGGGTCTGGTCCCGGAGCGGGTGGTGCGGACGATTACCTCGATCTTCTATCCGCTGTTTTTCTGGCCCGTGATCGCGGCCGTCGTCGGCGGCCTTGTCGCGCTCGACGTGTGGCTGTTCTTTATCCACGGCGTCGGGCAGAGCGTGCGGGACATCGCCTACCAGCCGGTGCTGTTCCTGATGGTCTTCGGGCTGGTGGTGCTATCGGCGGCATTCCACGAGTGCGGCCATGCCACCGCCTGCCGCTACGGTGGCGCGACGCCGGGCCAGATGGGAGCCGGGATCTACCTGGTGTATCCCGCGTTCTTCTCAGACGTAACGGACGTGTACCGGCTCGGCAAGCTCGGGCGGGTACGGACGGACCTCGGCGGCATCTACTTCAACATGATCTTCTCACTGCTCACGGCGGGAGCATATTTCTATACCGGCTTCGAGCCACTCCTGGCGATAATATTGATTCAGCATTTCGAGATGCTGCACCAGATGCTCCCCTTCCTACGCCTAGACGGGTACTACGTGATCGCCGACATGACCGGTATCCCGGACCTCTTCTCCCGCATCCGGCCAATCCTCCGTAGCCTCATCCCCGGACGCGACCCGGACGCCGCCGTTACGGCCCTGAAGCCCTGGGCGCGGGTGGTGGTGACGGCTTGGGTGTTGACTATAGTACCGATCCTGCTGTACCTCCTCGCGGTGATGGCGATGACCATGCCGCGCATGATCGCCACCGCCTACGACTCGTTTTTCGTGCAGTACGATAAGGTCGGAGAGGCGTTCTCGGACGGCAAGGCCGCGAAGGCGGCGGCGGGTTCGATCCAGATGGTCTCCCTCCTTCTTCCGGTGACCGGTATGACTTACTCGTTCGGCCGCCTGGGAAAGAACCTCGGAACCGCCGCCTGGACCCGTTCCGAAGGCAAACCCGCCCTGCGCGCCGGCTTCGCGAGCCTCGCCCTCGTCGCCATCGGCCTCACGACGTTTATCCTGTGGCCGAACGGCGACTACAAGCCGATTCAGCCGGGCGAGCGCGGCACGGTGCAGGGTAGCCTGAGAGCCATCGAGGACATCCCGAGCGGACGTCCCGGACTCACCCCCGAACGCGAGGCGGAGTTGAACGGCGCACCACCGCTGCGTGAGCAGCCCGGCTCTCCGGCCGGCACCGACGTGAATGAGCCGGACAGGGCCGCCGACGAGTCCGCCCTGGACAAACAGTCCGACCAGCAGCAAGAGGCGCAGCCCGAAGAGCAGCCGTCGGGGGAGCCGGAAGGGCAGCAGCAAGAAGAACTC
>CALMWA010000341.1 GCA_937873125.1 uncultured Actinomycetes bacterium
GGAAGCGCCCTTCGGGACGAGCCAGGAGTCGCCGGGCTCCAGCAGGACCTTCTGCCCCTCCAGATGTAGTTCGGCGCGGCCGTCTAT
This sequence comes from uncultured Actinomycetes bacterium, assembly GCA_937873125.1. GTDB lineage: Bacteria > Actinomycetota > Rubrobacteria > Rubrobacterales > Rubrobacteraceae > JACDDK01. Next base: position 88 of record CALMWA010000341.1, read on the forward strand.
GACGTAACCAACCGTCTCGTAATCGCGGCTGGCTTCTGGCTTGGGATCTCCGGGCTCCTGCCCGTCCCACATCCGCATCGAGACCGACTTGCCGTCCGCGAGATACTTCTGCCCCATTCCGCCCTTCGGCGAAGTCTTCGAGCTAACCTTCTTTACGGTCTTGTCTTCGGTCACGAGTTTCTCCTGACAGTCTTTTTCGGTCGCAAGAGCACTTACCCTTGCCTCACTGGATCTACTCTTGGACCTTAGTTTAGAAGAGATACTGCCACAAAGCCTCGAATGCCCTATAAAGTCCCGCAAGCCCTTCGAACAGCTGCGCCGTGGCACGCGCAAAGATCACAGACAAAATCAGCCAGTACGCGATGTAGAGCGCGACGAAGACGCGGTCGAGCCGAAAGAGTTTTTTCAATCTGCCCGGTTCTTCCGGCGGCAACCCCGGCTTCGCGGCGGGTCCTACGCCCAGGTGCTTTTCGAGAAAATAGGAGATCGAGCGTACCCTCTGGGGCGCGTTGCGGACCGGACCGCTCGCTATGATCCGTCTCAATGACCCGACATCCGTCACCTCGACACCATCAACGACGCTGTAGCAACGGAGATTGGCCCGGCTGAAGCACAGGATGGGATTGACAAAGGTTTGAAAACTCCGAGCTTCTAGTATGAGCCGGCTCACGTCCTTAGCCTCTCCCTTGACCTGCTTGATCGGGTCCTTCCCAATAAGCGACCTGCCGTTCTTGAGGAGCTTGCCGGCTTCGCAAGTTATCTCTCCAGTCCATCCTTTGGTCTCTATGGCGAAGACTCCTTGCGGGCCAACTACAAAGTGATCTACGTTCCCTCGGTCCTCTGGCAACCAGTCGTGAAAAACATGGAAACCGTCTTTGTGGAGCTTCTCCAACTCCCGGCCCACTTCTCTCTCCGCCCTCGCTCCTACACCCCACCGCGCATCCGCCACGTCGATCTTCTTGTGCAACCACCGCAGGGACAGCAAGAAAGCAGCGAGCAAGACGAACCAATACCATAGACTCACCTTCTCTTGGCCGGAGAGCGCGAACCACAACACCGGGAACACCAAAGCCACTACCAAGAATAACAATAAGTACGGTATCGCGGCCCGGTGGAACACTCGCCACGTAGAAGCTCCGGCTTTGCTGCGTTTTGCCATGGTAGTCATGAGGCGGTTATCGACCGCGGAGGCGGCTCGCTTTAGCGCCTTACCGACAACCCTTGTTTCGGCGCGGGAACTACTACTCGCCGTCGTACTACAGGTTGTCGGCGGGGAGATCGAAGATAGTCTCTACTTTCGTGTAGTTCCCGGCGAGGCGTCCGAGTGGCTGCAATCCATTAACGTCGATGCGGCCGTTCCGGTACAGCTCATCCCGGACGTGGAAGCGGACCATGCACCCTATTACGAGGTGGTCGCTGCCGAGCGGGAGTATGCGGTCGAGCACGCATTCCATGCTGACGCCTGCCTCCCCCACTCGCGGCGCTTTGACGACCTCGCAGGGAGCGGGCGTGAGACCGGCCTTCTCGAACTCGTCGGCCTCGGGCGGGTAGCTCTTGGACGACTCGTGCATAGTGTTGGAGAGCGGCAGAGACACGATGTTGATGACGAACTCTCCGGTATCCTCGACGTTGTCGAGGGTATCCTTCGTAGGCTGTTCATCAGAGGTGCGCGGGCCGACACTTATGCAGAGCATCGGCGGATTGCGGGAGGCGACGGTAAAGAAACTGAAGGGTGCGAGGTTGCGGACGCCTTCCAGGCTTACGGTAGAAGTCCAGGCTATGGGGCGGGGTACGACGGAGCCTATCAAGAGTTTGTAGACGCTTTTTGGGTCGAGATCCAGGGGATCTATTATCATCGGCTACTTTGCCGGGAGACACTCTGGACAGAGGCCGCCGAGTAGCACGCTCTTCCGCTCGACCACGAAATCTTGTTTGCCGGAGATCTTTAATCCCTCGACGCCCTCGACGTGTACGTCGTAGAGCCGGTCGCAACGGCGACAGCGGAAGTGGTGGTGCGTGGGGTCGGGGTTCGGGTCGTAGAGGACAGCGCCCCGGCTCTCGATCATCCGCAGGAGCCCCCGGTCTACGAGCGCCGCGAGCGTGTTGTACACCGTGGCTCGTGACAGCTCCGGCAACTCGTCGCGGGCGCGTCCGAACACTTCGTCGGCGGTGAGGTGTTCGTTGCCGGCCGCCTCGAAGGCGGACCACACGGCGCGACGTTGCGGTGTGATCCTCAGCCCCGCTTTCCTCAACGTCTCCAAATACGCTTTCCTCTCACACAATATCGCACAACCCTAGCGCGACAGTCTACTTACTTTTAATACGCGGTTCATTCTGGATCGGATTTTGTTTGCCGGATATCTCATGAGAGATGTCTCCAGGCCGCGAATGGAGAACCGGCGCAAGGATGACCTCCCCAACGCCGATTCTCTAGCCCAATCGTGTTTAGTGGTCCGCCAGTCTAGAGTCTCTGGGCGATCTCCTCGATGTCCTCGGCGCTCACGTTCGGGGCGTACAGCGGCGGGACCGGGTTGAGGTCCGGCACCTCGCCGCCCTCGGGCGGGCCGTCCTGCACCTCGCGATCGCTACCGTCGATGGCCGAGATGCCGTTCCAGATCTCGCCGATCTGGCGGTAGTCCTCGGGGCTGAAGCGGTACAGGATGCGGTGGAAGCCCTTGTCCATGTACTTCCTCGCATCCGGGAACTTGTCGTTGTCCACCTCCGGAACCGGCAGAAGCTTGGTTATATCCACACCCGAGAGGTCGGAGAGCGCCTTGGCGTAGGCTTCCTGATGCACTCCTCCGCGCACGATGAGGTAGCCGATCATCTCGCGCGCCACCGGATTCTGGGTGCTCTCGTAGACCCGTATCTTGCCCATGCGAGCACCGGACTCCAAGAAGAAGTTGTGCAAGAGGTCGAGCTTGAGGTTGCCGGAGTTGAAAACGTTCTCACCCGTCCAGGCCTTTCCCGCGGCGCCTCCGGGTATGGTACCGAGCCCGAAGTTGAGGAAGTGGTCCGGGTTGCCGGTCATGCCGCTGAAGTTGAGCGGCGGCGTAACGCCGTTAGTGCTCGCCTCGGTCTGATCGAGGAGCAGGTTGATGGTGTTGGCGACGAGCTCGACGTGGCCCATCTCCTCGGCGGCGATGTTGGCGACGAGATCGTAGTACGGACGAATCTTGCTCTTACCCCGCATGTTGAACGACTGATATGTGTAGTTCATCAGCGTGGACATCTCGCCGAACTTACCACCCATGAGCTCCTGAACAACGCCGGCGGATTCCGGGTCCGCCTCCGTGGGCCTCGGCAACTCTATCTGCAATTTATCTATCCGCAGAAACATGTTCCTCCTGTTCTGGATACCGCTTCTCGCTCATCTCATACGCCATCCGCACCGCTCTATCGAAACCCTTCGGATACCTCCTCTACGACGCCAGCAGTTGAGGTGTATCCTATTTAGACTTTATCTAAACAAGTATTTATTCTAATGTAGGTTGGACTGGAACCTGTGTCTCTGGAGAGACAGATCAAAAGCAGGAGGGCCGCCTTGAAAATCCCAGACGGCCCTCGGTGTTGTTATGAGTTAAAAACCGGGTTGGTGTCAGGAGTGCGGACCGGCCTCCCGCACGTCGTCCGAGACCTCGGCCTCGAATTTCTGGAAGTTCTCGCGGAACAGGTCGGCGAGCTTCTTCGCCTGCTCGTCGTAGGCTTCCTTGTCGCTCCAGGTCTCGCGCGGGTCCAGGATCTCGGTCGGGACGCCCGGTACTTCTTTCGGGACGTTGAGGCCGAAGAAGGGGTCCTTCTCCGTCACCGCGTCGTCGAGCTTGCCGCCGATGACGGCACGTACCATCTCGCGGGTGGCGGCGATATCCACGCGCTCCCCCACACCGTACGGACCTCCGGACCAGCCGGTGTTTATGAGGTAGCAGCGGGTACCGTGCTCCCGCAGCCGATCGGAGAGCATGGTGGCGTAGGTGGTCGCAGGCAGCGGTAGAAACGGCGCCCCGAAGCAGGTGGAGAAGGTCGCTTCGACCTCGGTCTCCATGTCGGCCTCGGTGCCGGCGAGCTTGGCGGTGTAGCCGGAGAGGAAGTAGTAGGCGGCCTGCTCGGGCGTGAGGGCGCTTATGGGCGGGAGGACGCCGAAGGCATCGGCGGTGAGGAAGAGGACGGCGGAAGGGTGTCCGGCCATGCCTTCCGGGACGGCGCCTTCGATGTGCTCCAGGGGGTAGGCGGCGCGGGTGTTCTCGGTGAGGGTGCGGTCGGTGTAGTCCTCCTGGCGCGTCTTGCGGTCCATCCCGACGTTTTCGAGCACGGCTCCGAAGCGGATGGCGCCGTAGATCTGGGGTTCCTTCTCGGGGCTGAGGTCTATGGTCTTGGCGTAGCAGCCGCCCTCGAAGTTGAAGACGCCCTCGTCCGACCAGCCGTGCTCGTCGTCCCCAATGAGGCGGCGCTCCGGGTCGGCGGAGAGCGTAGTCTTGCCGGTGCCGGAGAGCCCGAAGAACAGAGCCACGTCATCATCGTCGCCGACGTTGGCCGAGCAGTGCATCGGGAAGACGTCGTGCTCGGTCGGCAGGACGAAGTTCAGGACGGAGAAGATACTCTTCTTGATCTCCCCGGCGTAGCGCGTGCCGCAGATGAGGACGAGCTTACGCTCGAAGTCCACGCCGACGAAGGTCTCGGACTCGGTGCCGTCTTCTTCGGGATCGGTGAGATAGCCGGGTACTGAGATGACGGTCCACTCCGGCTCGAAGGAGCGCAGTTCCTCGCGATCCGGACGGCGGAAGAGTTGGCGCGCGAAGAGCGCGTGCCAGGCGAACTCCGTAACTACTTGCACGTTGAGGCGGTAGCGGGGGTCGGCGCCGGCGTAGGCGTCCACTACGTACACCTCATCGAGGTTCTCCATGTAGGCGGAGGCCTTTTCGAGTATGGCATCGAAAGCTTCCGGAGAGAAAGGCTTGTTGACCGCTCCCCAGGCGACGGTGTCTCTCGTCAGCCGGTTCTCTACGATAAAGCGGTCTTTCGGGGAGCGTCCGGTGCGTTTTCCGGTCTTCGCCAGAAGGGCGCCGGAAGAGGAGATCATGCCTTCCCTGCGCCGTACCGCCGCCTCCACGAGCCTGGCGGCCGGCAAGTTCTCATGCACCGCCCCCAGATGCGTCAGCCCGAAGCGTTCGAGCGTCGTCTTTCGTTCAGCTACGTCCATGCATTTCCCTTTCACCCTGTACAACCCGACCATCCTGGGCCGCAAGGCGCACGCCGGTTCATGCCGACGCAGCGGCGCCGTTCGCCACCAGGATTCTAACAAACGGTCACCGGGGTCGCCGGGGTCACCGGGAACCCGAAGCGAAACGGCTCCCCTCAAAAGCCGCCCGGCGGCCCGGAATTCGGGCCTCAATAGAAGACAAATACCTGCGGCTACACAACGGCGAGCGACGCGACCGCCAGGCTGACCACGATATCCGCCTGCGAGACCCGCAAGGAGAGCCTCTGAAGCTTCCGGCGGCGCTCAGCCCGTGCGCGGGCCTCGTCCTCACTTCCGGCTCGGCGCTCGGCCTCGGCGAGCCCGGCGAGCCTCCGTCCGAAGTAGGCCCCGTGGACAACTACCAGACCAAGCAGTATCGCCAACAACAAGCACTCCACGTATAGGGCGGTCCCGAAGCCCGTCAAGAGTCCGTCCAACACGGCGAAGATAACGAGCAGGGCCAGGTTGATGCCGCCCACCCTGGCGTACTGCTTCCCGATCTTGGCGCGCACCGATACGCGCTCGTGTTCCTTCCACTTCATGGCGCGCAGCGCGGGTGAGACCACGGCCGTCGTGAAGACAACGCCGCCCAGCCAGACCCCGGCCAGTACGGCGTGCATGGTATCCACGATTACGCTCAACATCTACGACTCCCAGCTATTTCGGGGTTCGCTTACCAGCGCCAAGGACCCCAGGAGCGGCCGGCCACCTGCAGCAGCTCGATATCCGTGGTGGCGGATAGATCCATGAGACCCGGACTCTCCTTCGCCGGATCGAAGGCCAGAAGCGACACCTCGCCCATCCTGGCTACCGTACCCTGGATCGCCACCCCCGCCAACTTCTGCTCGATCTCCACGAGCGTCGGGACGAGGCGCGCACCCTGGACGAGCGCCCGGCCGGGCCTCGGAGTTGGCCCCAGGGAATCCACCGGGAAGAACCTCTGCTCCCAGATGCGTTGGGCCTCTGGAGGGGAGAGAAGGCGTCCCTGATGGGAATCGATTGCGCTCCGCAGCGAGGGCTCGACCCCGGCGGACCGACTCTCCGGGTAGGCGCCGAAGAGTATGTGCTCCCCTTCGAGACTCCGGGCGCGGGCCATGGAGGCGTTCAGGAAGCCCAGGTGCCAGAGCGGCACCCCGCCGCGATAGAGGTCCAAGACAGCACCGGCCAAATTCTCGGCACTCCGGAAGGCCGCTCCGACTGGTACGTCCTCGTCTGCCCGCCGGATTGCGAGCCGCGCACTCACCAGGAAACCCATACCGCCCCTGGAACCCACGAAATACCTCAAATCCTCGCCCTCGATAAGATCCCGCTCTCCCCCCGCCAGCACCGCTTCGACCGAGAGGACGTTCTGCAGCAACCACCCGTACTCGTAAGAGCCAACCCCCAGCCCGTTCTCGGCCAGCCAGCCGCCGACGGTGGACCGGGGCGCGCTCGTGGGGTAGACTGTCGGTCCCAGGCCTCTGGACCGCAGGTGGTTTTCGAGCGTCAGCCAGTTGACCCCCGGTTCGGCCTCCACCCATTCCTCCCCCACTTCCGGCAGCCGTATCCCGCGCATCGCGTCGAAACGCACCAGCAGGGTTCGCACGGCCCGGCCCGGATAGAGGGCTGTACCGGCGCCCCGAGCCATCAGCGGAATGCGATATTGGGCGCCAAGCCTTGTCAGCAACCGGACTTCCTCGACGTTCTCCGGGAACACGGAGGCGAATGGCACCTCGGCATCCGGTTCCGCTTCGCCGGACGCATGCCTCATGAAGCGCGCTCCGAAGGTCTCTTCGATGATTCTCAGGGCTTCCTCGGAGATGTCGTTCATTAACAGGCCTTTCTACTTACTTGTAGCACCGGTCCACGGTTTATTGTCCTTTGCACCATTGGTACGCTTTAGCCCCGGTTGAACCAGGCAAACATCGTGGAAGCTCTCGTCAGAGCACTTCGCCGCTTTCGACGCAAGCGAAACGACAGCCAGCGTGAAGACCACGCCCCCAGCCAAGTACCGGCAAGGATCACGTGCATGGTGTGCAGGATCACGTTCACCGTCAAGCCCCCGCACGGTACGTTGGCAACTCGCCCGCCGCGCCGGCCGGACCGACGAGCGCTTCCCGAACGGCCGCTACGCAGCGTCCAGCGTTCGTGGGGTGCATGCCGCCGGTCACGACCTCGGCCGCGCTCACACCCTCGGGGGCGAACTCCCGGCTCACGGCCGCGAGGAAGGCGCGCGAGAAGGCGAGGCCCGCCCCGTAGAGGGGGTCCCGGCGCTCCGCGCTCGTGTCGCTCACGAGGATCACACGCCCGCCGCCCCCGTCGCGCATGGCCGGAAGGGCCGCCCCGACGCTGTACATAAAGCCCCTGACGTTCACGTCCACGGAACGCTCGCAGGCGTCCGGGTCGAGGTCCGCCACCGGCGGGGCGGAGGCGTGGGCCATGAATAACAGCGCGTCCAGGCCGCCGAACGCCTCGACGGCGGCCTCCGCGAGGTGCACGGAGTGGTGTCGCTTGGCGAGGTGGACCCCGACGACCACGGCCCGCCCGCCCGAGCTCTGAACCTCCGCCTCCAGCGCCTCCAGCTTCTCCCGGCTGCGGCCTCCGAGCACCAGGTTCGCGCCCTCGCCGGCGAGCATCCTCACGGTCTCGGTCCCGCACGGGCTCGACGCGCCGAGGACAACCACGGTCTTGCCAGCGAGGTTGCCTGCCGGTTTCGCCGCAGCGGCGCTCAAACGGATGACCCGGTCTGCGAGCGGCGTTCTTTTCTTTTCGGAGCGTGGGAGAGCGGAACCATCGCCCCTTCCGGCGCATCCAGGCCTATAATGCCTTCCTCCAACCACGCATGGTATCCGGTCAGGACTCTGCGGGAGACCTCGTAGACGCGGCGGTCGTCGTTGCGGGAAAGGGCGGCGAACAGGGCGTTCACCCGGCGGCGCGAGAGGCGGCAGAAGAGATCCGCCATCTCGACCGGCCCCTCGTCGCCGGGGTCCCGGCGCAGCAGCCACCGAGCACGCGAGCATGCGGCGCTCATCGCGAACAGCTCGGCCCCGATGTCCACGATGCGGAAGAGGACGGCCTGCTTCTTCTCCCGCTTCCCACCGTAGCGCACCATCGCGTGGAAGGTGGTGCGGGCGAGTTTGCGCGAGCTTCGCTCGACGAAGCGCAGGTGGCGTGCCAGCACGTCGAACTCCTCGTAGCGGGGCGCCTTCGGGGCGGCCCATTGGCGCGGGTACCAGCTGGCGTAGTGCGAGGCGATCTCCGGGAAGGCCGAGAGTTTGTTCCGGGCGGACAGGTCCGTATCGATCAGGGCTCCCGCGACCCGCAGGTGCTCGTCCACGGCTTCACGAGCGATGAAGAGGCGCATGATCTCGCTGGACCCCTCGAAGATGGTGTTGATGCGGAGGTCTCGCATCACGCGCTCCAGGGGCACCGGCAACTCTCCGCGCCGTTTCAGCGATCCGGCTGTCTCGTAGCCCCTGCCGCCCCGGATCTGCATGGTCTCGTCGGCCACCCGCCAGGCGGCCTCGGTGTTCCAGAGCTTCGCCAGCGCCGCCTCGATCCTGATGTCCACCTCGCCGGAGTCGGCCATCAGGGCCGTGAGGTCCGCCACCGCCTCCATCGCGAACGTATTCGCGGCTATCCCGGCGAGCTTCTGCGCTATCGCTTCGTGCTCCCCGATGGGCACGCCCCACTGCCGCCGCTCGTTCGCCCACCGGCGCGCGACGCCCAGACACCACTTCGCGCTCGCGACGGTAGCGGCGGGGATGGTGAGACGCCCAGTGTTCAGGGTGGTGAGGGCCAGCTTCAGCCCCAACCCCTCGCCCCACAAGACGTTCTCCTTCGGGACGCGCACGTCCGTGAACCGGAGGACGCCGTTCTCGATCCCGCGCAGCCCCATGAACTCCGAGCGGTGCGCAACCTCGAAGCCCGGCGTATCCGCCTCGACCACGAACGCCGTGATCCCGTGTCGGCCCTCCCTGGAAGGAGTGCGGGCCATCACGACCAGAAGCTCCGCGATAGGACCGTTCGTACACCACAGCTTCTCGCCGTTGATATGGTACGCTTCACCGTCCTCGGTCGGTGTGGCGGTGGTCTTCATCCGGGCCGGGTCGGAGCCCACCTCGGGCTCGGTCAGGGCGAAGGCGCTGACGGCGCCGCGGGCGACGCGCGGGAGCCACCTGCGCTTCTGTTCCTCGGTCCCGAAGAGCTTCACGGGCTGGGGTACGCCTATGGACTGGTGCGCCGAGAGCAGGGTAACGAGCGCCGCCGAGGACGAGGAGACGAGCCCCATCGCCCGGTTGTAACTGAACTGGGAGAGGCCCAGTCCGCCGTACTCCTCGGGGATCTTGATCCCGAACGCCCCGAGCTCCGCCAGCCCCTCGATGACCTCCTCCGGCACCTTGCCGGAGCGGTCTATCTCCTCCGCGTCCACCCTCCCGCGTAGGAAGGTCTCCAGCTTCGACATGAAATCCGCGGCGCGGCGTTGCTCGTCGGGGTCGGGGTCGGGGTGAGGGTGGATCAGGGCGGGCCGGAACCGTCCCAGAAACAACTCTTTCCCAAAGCTCGGATGCTCCCAACGCTTCTCGCTCACGGCCTCGGCGACCTCCCGCGCCTCTCGACCGGCGGCCCGGTTACCGTTCTCTCTGACCACAGGAATCGCCTCCTTGCACAGTCCCGCGGAGCGCCCCACGGCGCTCCCACACTCTACGTTCCATCCCCTACCGATACCGTGAAAACCGCATCCAGCCTCCTACCTTCTCGGAGAACGCGCGCCGCCGGGGGCGCCAGCCAGGCCGGTCTCCCATTCGCCGAGCTTCCCGCCGAGAAACCCCCAAAGACGTTCAAGAGGAGCAGGGCGAGGCTCGCGAGCAGAGCGCCGCCCGCGAACCCGAGCGTCACGGAGGGGAAGGGTATCCCCCCTTCGACAAGGAATATGCCGGCGGTAGCCACGGCGATTGCCGAAACCACCGCCACGGCGACCACGACGAAGAGGAAGCCGAGGATCGCCACCATCACGCCGTGCAGCCCGCCGTTGAAGTTGGCCCTCTTTCCGGCCACGTAGCCGCCGGCGAAGTGGGCCAGGAAACCGGAGACCAGCGAGATCGCCACGACCGCGGTCGTGAAATTCTCGGTGCTCAGGGCCTCCCCGCCGAACAGCAGGACATGGGCGGCCTCGAAAACGAGGTTGACAGCGACGCCCGTTACGATGGCGACAACCCAGCCCAGGATCACGGCCCTCCTGTTCAGCCTTTCGGAAAGGTTGCGGAACACGCGCTCACCTCCTCACTCGCCGCGCCGGCTCTGCTCGACGGCGGGGGGCCGCTTGTTCGCCTTCTGCGTCCTCTCACGGTCCAGCGAGGCCCGCGGGTTGGAGCTGCGGTACTGGACGTGGCTGCGGCGCAGGTAGCCGAGCGGGACGCTGAAGACGTGGACCAGGCTGGAGAACGGCCACAGGGCGAAAAGTACGAACGCCGAGAGGGTGTGGAGCTGGAAGATCAAGGGCACCTCCAGCATCAGCTCCGGGTTTGGGGAGAAGTAGAACAGGCTGCGGAACCAGGGCGCTATGTTCTCCCGGTACTCGAACTCCGCCGGCAGGTCGTACTGGTTGACGTAGATCCGGTACCCGACCGTCGCGGCCATGCCGAGCACTATGACGAGCAGCAAGAGCGCGTCGGTCGCGAAGCGCATCCAGTCGGTATTCCGGCGGATGCGCGGGATGAACCAGCGCCGGAGGTTGAGGAGCAGGATGCCGATGAGGGCGACGGCCCCGACGGCGGCGCCAACCCACAGCGAGAGTATGTGGTAGTTGTAGTCCGAGACGCCCAGGGAGCGGTAGACCCCGATGGGGACGAGCAGGCCCATCACGTGTCCGCCGAAGACGAACAGGAAGCCCCAGTGGAAGAGCAGCACGCCCCACATAAGGAGCCTACGCTCCAGGATCTGGCTGGACTTCGGCGTCCACCCGTACTGATCGTAGGCGTAGCGGTAGACATGCCCGAGCACGAAGGTAACGAGGGCGAGGTAAGGAAATATCACCCACAAGAATTGATACCAGAGGTTCAACGCTTCCTCCCGTGGAACACGACGTTGCTGACGGGGGCCACATTGCTCAAAGAGCCTTCGTTGTCGAAAGGACTACCCGCCGGAGCGTCTGCCGTGTAGGGCTCCAGGCCGACGCTCTCCTGCGGCGGTCCCTGCACGATGAGCTTCCGCATCTCCGCCACGGTCGCCTCGTCAATCGCCGGTAGGAAGAAGATCAGGGCTTCCACGAGGTGCGCGTGGGGGCTCCGGTCGTGCAGTAGGGAGCGCCGGATGACCTCTATGGCCGCCCGGTTCCCGGTGAGCATGGGAAGGCCCGCCTCCGGGACCTCGGAGGCGAACTCCAGGAGAAGCGGGAGGTAGTCGGGTAGCTCGGTGGTGTCGAGGGGGTAGTCGGCGCGGGAGTAGGCGGCCTTCATGTCCGCGAGGACCTGCCCGCGCGCCCGCGAGTCCCCGTGGCGATAGTAGCTCAGATAAAGGCAGCCGCGGCGCTTGAAATCGAAGCCCTCGGCGTAGGCGGCCTGCAATCGGGTCGCGGGCTCGTTCTGCCAGTAGTCCAGGAAGGCGAGCACGGCGTCCTTCGCGGGCGAGGACGGAAGTTCGTGGGCGGCTTCGGCCACCGCGTCCCGGTGCTCAATGATCTCGTCGTCCGGGTAGCAGAGCAGGATGGAGAGGAGCTTGAAGATCACGCGCCCGCCCCCTCCGACCCCCGCCCCTTGAGGTGGAACGCTGCGAAGTCCTTTTTGCTCTTGAAGAGCTGGACGTTGGGGGCCGCCACCTTGCCGCCGAGGTCGCGCGCCTTCTTCTCCAGCTCGCCCTTCATTTCGTAGAAGGCGCTGTTGCGGTTCCCGTTCGGGGTTGCGGCGGAGGAGGCGCAGCTTCCGGGGCCGCCCGCGAAGTCGAGGCTGCAGGAGTAGGCGTCGTTGCGGTGTGTGACGTCGGAGGCGGAGGCCGGCGCTCCGGCGAAGTCCAGGCCGGCCGTGCCGCGTTGCTCGTAGAGCTCGTGCACGATCTCTTTGTGGGCCAGCGGTATGACGTAGCGGTCCTCGTACTTCGCGATGGCGAGCAGACGGTACATGTCCTCGATCTCGCCCGGCTCCATCCCGACGGCGGCGGCCACCTCCTCGTCGCCCATCCCGGAGAGGTTCTTCTCGCGCATGTAGCCGCGCATCGCGGCGAGGCGCTTGAGGACGCGCCGGATCACTTCCCCGTCGCCGGCGGAGAGGAGGTTGGCGAGGTACTGGATCGGTATCCTGAGCTCGTCTATGGCCGGGAATACGTCGTCGGGGTTGGCCTCGGCCCCGTCGCCCTCAACGAACCCCATCACCGGCGAGAGCGGCGGCACGTACCAGACCATCGGGAGCGTGCGGTATTCGGGATGCAAGGGCAGCGCGATGCCCCACTCGATGGCGAGGCGGTAGATCGGGGAGCGCTGGGCGAAAGAGATCCAATCGTCCGGGATGCCGTCGAACCGCGCCTGCTCCACGACCGCCGAATCGTTGGGGTCGAGGAACACCCTGCGCTGCGCCTCCAGCAGATCCTTCTCGTCCGGGACGGAGGCGGCGGCCTCCACGGCGTCGGCATCGTACAGCACGAGCCCGATGTAGCGGAGCCTCCCTACGCAGGTCTCGGAGCAGATGGTCGGCTGCCCGGTCTCGATGCGCGGGTAGCAAAGCGTACACTTCTCCGCTTTGCCGGAGTCCCAGTTGAAGTAGACCTTCTTGTACGGGCAGCCGGAGACGCAGTAGCGCCAGCCCCGGCACTGCTCCTGGTCCACGAGCACGATCCCGTCCTCCTCGCGCTTGTACATCGCCCCCGAGGGACACGAGGCCACGCAAGACGGGTTCAGGCAGTGCTCGCAGATGCGCGGCAGGTACATCATGAACACCTTTTCGTACTCGAAGCGCACCGACTCCTCCAGCTCGCCCCGGATGTTCGGGTCTAGGTGACCGGTCTCGGGGGCGCCGGCGAGGTCGTCGTCCCAGTTGGGTCCCCACTGCAGATCAATGGGCTCGCCGGAGAGCTGCGAGATCGGCTGCGCGACCGGCTGGTGCTCGCTCAGTTTGGCGTTCGTGAGGGTCTCGTAGTCGTAGGTCCAGGGCTCGTAAAAGTCGTCTATGGAGGGGAGGTCAGGGTTGAAGAAGATGTTGGCTAGCTTGCGCAGCTTGCCGCCGGCCTTCAGCTCCAGCTTGCCGTTCTTGCCCAGGGTCCAGCCGCCCTTCCAGCGTTCCTGGTCCTCGTACATCTTAGGGTAGCCGACGCCGGGCTTGGTCTCGACGTTGTTCCACCACTGGTACTCGGCGCCCTCGCGGCTGGTCCAGACGTTCTTGCAGGTGACGGAGCAGGTGTGGCACCCGATGCACTTGTCCAGGTTCATCACCATCGCCACCTGTGCCTTTATGCGCACTAGTAGACCACCTCGCTCTCGCGCTTGCGGATCACCGTCAGCTCGTCGCGTTGGGAGCCGGTCGGGCCGTAGTAGTTAAAGCCGTAGGAGAACTGGGCGTAGCCCCCGATCATGTGTGTTGGCTTCACGTAGATCTTGGTCAAAGAGTTCTCCGTGCCGCCGCGCGTGCCCGAGACCTCGGATATGGGCGTGTTCAAGTGCCTATCCTGGGAGTGGTACATGATGGTGGTCCCCTCCGGGATGCGGTGGGAGACGACGGCGCGCGCGGCGACGACGCCGTTGCGGTTGTACGCCTCGATCCAGTCGTTGTCCTTCACGCCCATCTTGGCGGCGTCTATGTCGCTGATCCACATCGTCGGCCCGCCCCTAAAAAGCGTGAGCATGGTCAGGTTGTCCTGAAACTCGGAGTGGATGGACCACTTGGAGTGGGGCGTGAGGTACTTGAGGACGACCTCGGCCTTGCCGTTGCCCTCGCGGATGTCGCCGGTGTGCTTCGCCATCCGCATCGGCGGACGGTAGGCGGGCAGCCCCTCGCCGTACTCCAGCATCCACTCGTGGTCCACGTAGAACTGCTGTCGTCCCGTGAGCGTGCGCCACGGAATGGAGCGGTCAACGTTGATCGTGAACGGCGAGTAGCGTCGCGTGCGGCTCTCGGTACCGGACCACTCGGGCGAGACGATCACCTTGCGAGGCTGGCTCACTATGTCGGCGAAGGTTATAAGCTCTTCGCCCCGCTCCTCGGCCAGGTCGGCGAGCGGCATTCCGGTGCGCTTCTCCATCTGCTTGAAGCCCTCGACCGAGAGCCGGCCGTTGGTCGTCCCGGAGAGCGCCAGGATCGCCTCGCAGACCTGCACCGCCCGCTTGAGCTCCGGCCTGCCCGCGCCCACGCCGTGGCGCACCGTCCCGTTGCGCCCCTTGAGGTACTCGACCTCCTGGTGGGGCTTCCACATGTTGCCCTTCGCCGTGATGCCGACGTTCTCCACCGCCGGCCCGAGGGCCTGCATCTTCTCGGCGACAGCGCCGTAGTCGCGCTCGATCACGACGAGCTTCGGCATCGTCTTGCCAGGGATGGGCTCGCACTCGCCCTTTTTCCAGTCCAGCACCTGGCCCGAGGGCTGGGCGAGGTCGTCGGGCGTGTCGTGCATGAGCGGTACCGCCATGATGTCCTTGCGGACGCCGAGGTGCGTCTTCGCCAGTTTGGAGAAGACTTCGGCGACGTAGTTGAAGATGTCCCAGTCGCTCTTCGCCTCCCACGGCGGCGTGATCGCCGGGTTGAACGGGTGGATGAACGGGTGCATGTCCGTACTGGAGATGTCGTGCTTCTCGTACCACGTCGCCGTCGGCAGCACGATGTCCGAATAGAGCGACGACCCGTTCTTGCGGAAGTCTATCGTCGTGAGGAGGTCCAGCTTGCCCTCCGGCGCCTCGCGCCACGTCACCTCTTCCGGGCGCATGTGTTCGGGCGTCTCGTCGGCGCGTATCGCCGCGTCCGGGACGCCGAGCAGGTGCTTGAGGAAGAACTCGTGGCCCTTACTCGAAGACCCGAGCAGGTTGCAGCGCCACAGGATCAGTACGCGCGGAAAGTTCTCCGGGGCGTCGGGGTCCTCGGCGGCGAAGCGGAGACGGCCCTCCTTCAGCTCGCGCACGACGTACTCCTGCACGCTTATGCCCTCTCGCTCGGCCTCCTCAGTTATCTCCAGCGGGTTGCGGTTGAAGGCCGGAGAGGACGGCAGCCAGCCGAGGCGGGCGGACATCGCGAGACAGTCGGCCATATGTTTGCCGGCGAGCTTGCCCTTGCCCAGAGGGCTCGCGAACTCGTCGGCCTTGAAGGTATCGTAGCGCCACTGGCTGCTCGCCAGGTACCAGAGGGCGGTTCCGGCCATGTGGCGGGTGGGCCTCGCCCAGTCGAAGGCGAAGGCTATGGTGGTCCAGCCGGTTATCGGGCGCACCTTCTCCTGGCCGACGTAGTGAGCCCAGCCGCCGCCGTTCCTGCCCTGGCAGCCGCACAGGAGGACCAGGACGAGCATGGAGCGGTAGATCTCATCGGAATGGTACCAGTGGTTGGTGCCGGCGCCCATGATGATCATAGAACGCCCCCCGCTCCTCTCGGCATTCCTTGCGAACTCGCGGGCTATGCGCGTGCAGCGCCCGGCGTCCACGCCGGTGATCTCCTGCTGCCAGGCCGGCGTGTACGGCTCCGGGTCGTCGTAGCCGGTTGGGAACTCACCCGGCAGCGCGCCGCGATGTATCCCGTACTGCGCCAGCATCAGATCGTAGACCGTGGTGACCAGGTGCCCGCCGACGCGTCTCGCGGGCACGCCCCGGCGCATCACGGTCCCGCCCTCGTCCGTGTCGCCGGCGTCGAAGCGCGGCAGGTCCACCTGCACGAGCTCGTCGTGGTTGTCCAGCAGCGTCAGCAGCGGGTCTACTTCGCCCAGATCCAGGTTCCATCGGCCCATGCCTTCCTCGCCGTACTTGAAACCCATCGAGCCGTTCGGGACTGTGGGCTCGTTCGTATTCGAGTCAACAAAGACGGTCTTCCACTCCGCGTTCTCCGACGCTTCACCTCCCTCGCCGAGGTCGGAGGCGTGCAGGAAGCGGTCGGAGACGTAGACGCCATCGCGTTCCCTGAGCGTCACGAGCATGGGGAGATCGGTGTACTTCCTCGCGTACTCCTGGAAGTACGGGACCTGCCGCTCGACGTAGAACTCCTTGAGGATGACGTGACCCATCGCCATGGCGAGCGCGCCGTCGGTGCCGGGCTGAACGGGTAGCCAGTGGTCGGCGAACTTGGTGTGGTCGGAGTAGTCCGGGCTCACGACGACGGTCTTCTGACCCTTGTAGCGAGCCTCGGTCATGAAGTGGGCGTCGGGGGCGCGGGTGATGGGGACGTTGGAGCCCCACATCATCAAGTAGCTCGCGTTCCACCAGTCGCCGGACTCGGGCACGTCGGTCTGGTCGCCCCATATTTGCGGGGACGACGGCGGGAGGTCGGCGTACCAGTCGTAGAAGCTCGGGATGGTGCCGCCGATGAGCGACATGAACCGCGAGCCGCCGGCGTAGGAGGCCATGCTCATCGCGGGGATCGGGGAGAAGCCGATGATACGGTCCGGTCCGTACTTCTTCGTGGTGTAGACGTGGGCCGCGGACATGATCTCCGCGACCTCCGGCCACGAGGCGCGCACGAGCCCGCCCTTGCCCCTGACGGCCTTGTACCTCCGCGCCTTCTCTGGGTCCTCGACGATGGAGGCCCAGGCGTCCACCGGGTCGCCAGTCCGGGCCTTCGCCTCGCGGTACATCTCGACGAGGACGCCGCGCACGTAGGGGTATTTTATGCGGATCGGAGAGTACGTATACCAGCTAAAGGATGCACCGCGCGGGCATCCGCGGGGCTCGTACTCGGGGGAGTCGGGGCCGTTGGAGGGGTAGTCGGTCTGCTGGGACTCCCAGGTGATGATGCCGTCCTTGACGTAGACCTTCCAGGAGCACGAGCCGGTGCAGTTCACGCCGTGGGTGGAGCGCACGATCTTGTCGTGCTGCCACCTCTGGCGGTACGCGTACTCCCACTCCCTATCCCGCGCGTTTAGCTCGGAGTGTCCGCCGGCGCGTTTCTCGCCGCGGCGGAAGTACTGCAGGTTCCTGAGCAGCGGGTTGGTGGTCTTCGCCACTACCTCACCCTCCCTTCGGTGGCCGTGTCCGCACCCGACGGACGTTTACGGACGAACAGCGCGTTTACCAGCAAACACCCGACGGCGAAGACCGCCAGGAAAATGAAACCCAGCGTGTAAGCGCCGGTCGCGTCCCGCACGACGCCCAGGACCAGCGGCGGGAAGAAACCGCCGAGGCCGCCCGCTGCCCCAACCACGCCCGTCACCGCGCCGGTCTTGGCCGGGTAGTACTCGGCGACCAGCTTGAAGACCGCCCCGTTGCCGAGCCCGAAAAGGACGGCGCTCGTTAGCGCCCCGATGGTGAACAGGAATATTCCGGGCTCGAAGCTGAGGATGAGGGCCATTACCGGGAGCAGGGCGAAGGAGATCATGAGCGTCCGCGAGCCGCCGATCTTGTCGGCGAGCCAGCCCCCCACCGGCCTCGAAAGCGTCGCCAGCACCACGAACCCGGCGGCCCGCATCCCCGCCCCCGTCTGGGTGAACCCGAAGAGGTCAACGAGCAGCTTGGGCAGGTAGATGCCCATAGCCACGAAACCGCCGAAAGTCAGGAAGTAGAACAGGCTGAGGACCCAGGGCATTACTTCTTCCCGGAACAGCACGAGCCCCGCCGTGACGGAGGGCCGCGGCCCCGTGCTCGGCGCGTCGCGCCCGAGGGTCCAGAAGACCGCCGCCATCGCTATAAGGGGGATGATGAAGACCCAGAACGCCCACTGCCAGCCATAGAAGGCGGCGATGGCCGGGGCGCTGTAGGCGGCGACGGCGGTCCCGATGTTGCCCATGCCGTAGACGCCGAGAGCGAGCCCCTGCATATGAGGAGGGAACCACTTGTTTACGAAGGGAACCCCGACGGCGAACGAGGCGCCGGCCAGTCCGATCAAAAAGCCCCAGAAAAGGAGCCCGGCGAAGGAGCCGCCCAGAAGCCCGATGAACAAGACCGGCACGGTAACGACCAGCATCAAGCCGGTAAAGACCACCCGGCCACCGAAGCGGTCGGTGATCAGGCCGAGCGGGATGCGGAACAACGAGCCCAGGATCACCGGCGTCGCGATAACCACGCTTATCTGCGTGTTGGATAGCTTGTAAAGCTCCTGGAACTGCGGCGCCAGCGGCGCCACGAGGCCCCACACAGAGAAACACAGGGCGAAACCCAACGTCGCCAATACCAGCGCCCTGTACGCCCCCGGTTGCGGACCGGCGGTCCTGGCCGTGCTCATATCAGATCCCTCCTCTCCGGCCGGGAACTACGCATACCCCTGGAGCACCGTGTTCCCACCGTCATGGTTACAACTGCATCAAAGCTGCTCGTGCGCCGGCCGCCAGACACGCTCCGACTCTACCGGCGGAGCGAGGGTCCAGCCTGAACAGTTTTGATCACTTCGTTGGTAAGCATTGATCAAATCCCCGCGGTGTGGGAGGCTACTCAACGTCCGGCCTCCTTGCTCTTCCTATAGCCCATGCAGAGTGATTCGACCGGGATGGGCGCATCCGGCTGGGGCTTCGGGAATCAGCGAGATGCCGCGATGGAAGCGTCCGGCCTCGGAGTGGGGCCAGGGGTCCATGGCGCGGGAAATCTCACGCCCCTCATGGGAGTCGGTGCAGTCGGGTTTGGAGGGGCAGTGGTTGCAGACCTGTGGTCGTCCCCGGTAGCGGACGAGCCGCCGCTCGTGGTCCGTCTTCATACGCGTGAGGAGTTGGTCCTCCGGACAGATCCAGGCGTCGTAAGAGGGATGGTAGGTGAACCCGGCGGTCCGGTACCGCTCCGAGCGGACGTGCGACTGACGCGCCACGAAGTCCAACGCCAGGGCGACGCCCAGCAGGAAGACCGCGTAACCCACCGCGAGCAAGACTTCCGGGTGGATGCTCACGGCTACCGTTCCCGCCGGCCGGTCGTCTCCGCCGGCTCGGTGATCTCGGTGAACAGGATGTCTTCCGGCTCTTCGAGCGTTACCCTCGGGACGGTGTAGCGCACGCCGAGGTAGCAGAGGTACAGGAGCGGCAGCACGCCCCCCACGATAAACAGCACGTCGCCCGGCAGACGCAGCCACTCCAGCAGAGCCACCGTATCCCCCGTCAGGAACTGGAGTGAGCGGGCCTCGAAGTAGCCCGTGTTGACGGACTCGTAGAGCTGCAAGAGCCCCAGCGGGAAGAGCGTGGCGAAGACCATCCACGCCAGCCCGATGTTTAGCGACCAGAAGCTCACCTTCGCCGCCCGCTCCGACCACCGCTCCTCGGGGATGAGGTAGCGCAGGCAGAACAGGGCGAAGCCGGCGGCGAGCATCCCGTAGACGCCCATCATCGCGCCGTGGGCGTACGCCGTGGTGAGGGTGGTCCCGATCTCGTAGTAGGACACTATCGGCAAATTGATGAGGAACCCGAGGATGCCGGCCCCCAGGAAGTTCCAGAAGCCGACCGCCACCAGGAACATCACCGCCCAGCGGTGCGGGAACGGCGTGCGCGAGCCGGACTCCTGGTGCGCCCCGAGCTGCAGGAAGCTCCACGCCTCGAACGTGAGGAAGGTGAGCGGGATGACCTCCGCGGCGGAGAAGAAGGAGCCAAGCGCCATCGCCGAAGCCGGCGTCCCGGAGAAGTAGAGGTGGTGCAGCGTGCCGACCACGCCGCCGACCGAGTAGAGCACGATATCCAGGAAGATCACCGTGAGCGCTATCCTCTCGGAGACGACGCCGAGCAGCACGAAGATGTAGGCGACCATGACGGTCGTGAACAACTCCAGGAAGTCCTCGACCCACAGGTGGACGACCATGAAGCGCCAGTAGTCGGCGACGGGAAAGGAGGAGTCGGGCCGGGCGAGCAGGCCGACGGCGTAGAACGCCGGTATCGCGAGCGCCGCCAGGAAGAACATCCAGGGCATGTTGCCGACGGACTCCCTCCTGAGCCGCACCCGCATCACCCGGAAGAGCATGGCGACCCAGATAAAGAGACCGGCGGAGAGAAGTATCTGCCAGAAACGTCCGAGGTCCAGGTACTCGTAGCCCTGGTTACCGAACCAAGCCCACAGGCTGCCCATCCAGCCGTGGATGCCGGCGAACTCTCCGGCCATGCTACCGAAAACGACGAGGGCGAGCGCGCCGAGCAGACCGTAGGCGAGCCAGTGCTGGTTGCGGGGCTCGCGGCCGGCGATCATGGAGGCCAGGAAGATCCCCGCCGCCAGAAACGACGTGGAGACCCACAGGATGGAGAGCTGAACGTGCCACGTCCGCACGATGTTGAACGGCAAGAACTGCGCCAGGTCGAAGCCGAAGAAGCTGGCTATCTCCGCCCGGTAGTGCTGCGAGGCGGCTCCCACCAGCGTCTGGATCAGGAACAAAGCCGCCATCACCAGGAAGAACCACGCGCACGTCCGCTGGGCCGGCGTGAGCGCCACGTCGCCGGGGGTGCGAAACGTAAGACGCCGCTGATCCCGCCCCTGCCAGCCTAGGAAGCTCCACCGTCCCACCGCCCCGAAGAGTAACCCCAGTCCACCGAGCAAAGCGATCAGGGAGACGACGCTCCACACTACCGTGTTGGCCGACGGCGCGTTCCCGACGAGCGGCTCGGAGGGCCAGTCGTTGGTGTAGGAGTAGTTCAATCCCGGCCGTTCGGCCGCCGCCGCCCACGCTGACCAGCTAAAGAAAGCGGTGAGTTGCTTGATCTCCCGCGGGTCCGTGATCGCCTCCGGCCGCAACCCGTACTTCGTGGTGGGCTCGGAGAAGAACTTCCCGTAGTATCCGCGCACGTCCTCGAAGGCAGCCGCCTGAGCCCCGGTGAACGTCAAGTCCCCACTCTCCAAGTCCGACTCGGTGCGCCCGCGAGCCCGGTCGGACTTCCCTCCCCCATAGCTCTTCTCTTCAGGACGGAGGTGGCGGAGCGCCGCAGGTAATCCGCAGTATAGTCCGGCCCCAGGTAGCCGCCGTGCCCGAAGACGGAACCGTATTGCATGAGCCCGTTCTTCAGGAATACTTTCTGACCCGCCCGAACGTCCTCGCCGGCGTAGACGACCTTCCCATCCGTCCCGCCGACGCGATCCGGGATGGGAGGCTGCCCGGTGTAGGTCTTGTAACCCATCAACCCGAGAATAAAGAACCCGAAGATGAAGGTCAGCACGACGGCCTGCAACCAACCTCTGGAGATAAGCAACCCTCGCCGACCCGTTCCTACCGCCATCTTTTACCTCCTGACGATTCCGGCGAGGCAACAAGCCTCCACTCAACGATTACTATTTCAGTAATATAACTTTAGGCACCAGTATCGCGCAAGGTCTCGGGGCTATGAGATGATGATGGAGTGTTAGGTTCCGGGGAAAGTCTCGCCGGAGGGATTCTGGATAAGAAACTCTTGGAGGGTCTGGGCGCCGAGGTATTCGAGGATGGCGCTCTGGCCCTCTTCCCAGGCCTCGTGCAGGGCGCAGGGCGCTCCTTCGCCGCAGGCGCGGTTCTGCATGATGCAGCGCGTGACGCCGAACGGTCCCTCGGCCGCCTCCACGGCGTCGCGGAGGGTTATCTCGTTGGCGGGGCGAGCCAACCGGGAGCCTCCCGCGCGGCCTTGCTCGCTCTCCACGAGACCGGCGTGAGTGAGACGGGCGAGGATGCGGGCGAGCAGACGCCGCGGTATGTGAGCCTCGGCCGAGATCATACCTGCCGTAACCCGCTCCTCCGCCCAGGCAAGATAGAGCAAAGCCCTCAAGGCATACCGCCCCTCGCTGCTCAACTCCAACCGCAAACCGCCCGCCTCTCCACGGAAACGCTCAACCACCCCATAGACCCGCCAAAGCCCCCATAAGATACACGCTAACCCGAAACGCCGTGCCCGGACCTTCCCCGCAAGACATTTGATTACTATATTTGTAATATTATATCGGTAGTCGCCATGTAAATCGGAGAAGGAGGCGGAAGTGAGTATGCGACCTCATCCCGGGACCGAGCGCGAGATGCGGGGACCGTTGCAGAGCTTTGATCTGGGCGCGGAGGTCTCGCGGCTGCGCGGCGAGAAGGAATGGCGGCTGGGTGGCCGTAACGCCATCACGCTGCGCAAGGGGAGCGGTTTGAGCGTGGTGTTGCTGGTGATGAAGGCCGGGGACCGGCTTGAAGAGCATGCCGCGCCCGGTCCGATCTCGCTCAGCGTCCACGAGGGCCGCATCAGGTTCTCGGCAGCCGGGGAGACCGTCGAAGCCGGAACCGGCACGGTGCTGACGTGCGACGCCGGGGTTCGTCACTCTGTGGAGGCCCTCGGTGACACGGTTTGTCTCCTGAACGTGGCAGCGGGGAATGTAGCGCGGGATCCCGGCTGAGCCGGAAAAACTCGTGGACCTCGTCGAGAAGGCGACACGCGCCGGTGGCCGGCACGGCGTCGTCTGGACACTGGAGGGGAGCGGCGACCTGAACGCGAACCTGGTGCGATTCGGCTCCGGACGAGGCGTCGGGGAACACATGAACGACGAAGTCGAAGTCGTCTTCGTTGGGGTATCGGGGTCGGGGATCGTAATGGTGGATGGCGAGGAGCACGCTCTCTCGGCGGGGAAGCTCGTGTTCGCACCTCGGGGCGTCCGGCGCTCGACCCTCGGCGTCTCAGAGGACTTCTCCTACCTAACCGTTCACCGCCGGCGGGGACCGCTAGGCATCAGCCCGAGTCCGTGATGTCACGCGCCTGATTCAGATCACTCCTGGCAGATGATGGGTCGCGATGTCTCCCTCGAAGATCGGGTTGGGGAGACGGATCTCGTCCCACACGAGATTGGCGAACACATTCTGGGAGATATCGGTTACGCTCTGCCCGGTCACCAGGGCGAGCGTGAACGTCGAGTCCACCAGGGACTTTCCGAACTCCGTCTTCGAAACGTAGTGATGGTCGAAGTGGATCGGGACCGTGTTCTAGTACAGTTCTTCCCAGAGGATGTTCGTAGACATCCCCCACCTCGAGGTCCTCGAAGACGCGCCCTCACCAGCCTCTTTTCGCCGCCATTCTACGCCTCCTCCGCTTCCGCTCGTTGCTTGGATCTACTCGCGTCCATCGTGGACCAAGCGCGCCGGAATGCTAACTCTCCCGGAAGATACTTGCCGCTGGCCCGGTATGTGGGTAGATTTCCGATACGGGCGAATCGGTCGTCCAAACTCTGGAGGTATGTATCTTGACGGGTGGCAGGCTCGAAGGGAAGGTAGCGATAGTGACCGGCGCGGCGTCCGGTATCGGCCGCGCCTCGGCCGAGAGATTCGCCGCCGAAGGCGCCCGAGTCGTGATCGCGGACCTGGATGAATCCGGCGCGCGGGAAGCCGCGGAAGCCATCGCCGGGGACGGAGGCGATGCAACCCACGTCCGGGCGGACGTAACGCGGGCGGACGATACTTATGCGATGGTGTCAGCGGCGGTCGAGCGGTACGGCGGCCTGGACGTTCTCTTCAACAACGCCGGGCTAGCCACGGCGTCGGTGCCCATCGAGGAGACGACGGAGAGCGTGTGGGACGCGGCGATGGCGGTCAACGTCAAGGGCGTGTTCCTCTGCTCGCGGGCCGCGGCGCCGGCGCTCAGGCGTGGCGGTGGGTCCATCATCGTTACCTCCTCGATAATGGGTATCCGGGCGCGGCCCGGCTACTCGGCTTATGCGGCGGCCAAGGCGGCGGTCATCCAGCTCGCGCGCACGCTCGCGCTGGAGATGGCTTCCGACGGCGTGCGGGTGAACTGTCTGGCCCCGGTAGCCACCGACACCCCGATGCTCGGCACGTTCATCGGGGACCGGGAAGTGGACGAGGGACGCGCGGCATTCGTCTCGTCCATACCGCTGGGACGGCTGGCACTGCCGGCGGATGTAGCGGAGGCGGCGCTCTTTCTGGCGTCCGACGAGTCGGCGTTCATCACGGGTACGGTACTTCCGGTGGATGGTGGACGTGGGATCTAGAGGATGACTTGAAACGCGATTCGAGAGAGATCCCGGCCGAGAACGTAACCCGGACGGTGCGCGACCTGTGCATCGAGGCGAACACTCGCCTGCCGGAGAGCCATCTCGGAGCGCTGCGGCGGGCGCGGGATGACGAGCAATCTCCACTCGGCCGCGAGGTGATAGAGCGCCTGCTGGAGAACGCCGAGGTCGCCCGCGAGCGATGCATCGCCTTCTGCCAGGACACGGGCTACGCGGTCTTTTTCGTGGAGATGGGGAGTGAAGTCCGCATAATCGGCGGGGAGATCGGGGCGGCGATAGACGAGGGCGTCCGCCGGGGCTACGAGGAGGGCTACCTGCGGAAGTCCATCGTGAAGAGCCCCATCGACAGAACCAACACCGGCGACAACACCCCGGCCATCGTCTACTACGATCTCGTCCCCGGCTCCCGTATGAAGCTGACGATGCTCGTGAAGGGCGCCGGTTGCGACAACATGAGCGCCCTGAAGATGCTCACCCCCGCCGAGGGCGTCTCCGCTATGAAGGAGTTCGTCATCGAGACCATCGAGAAGGCCGGCCCGAACGCCAGCCCGCCCCTGACCGTAGGCATCGGCATCGGCGGCCCGTTCGAGAAGGCGGCGCAACTGGCGAAAAAAGCTCTCACTCGTCCATCCGGCGAGCCGAACCCGGACCCCGATCTTGCGGCGCTGGAGCGCGACCTGCTCGACGCCATCAACGCCACCGGCATCGGGCCGGCGGGCTACGGCGGCACGCAGACGGCGCTGGCGGTCCACGTCGAGAGCTTCCCGACACATATCGCCGCCTTCCCCGTCGCCGTCAACCTCGACTGCCACTCTCACCGCACCGCCGCCGCCGAACTATGAGCGTGGGGAACCCCGAGCCCGTCTACCTCGAAGCGCCACTCTCGATGGAAGACATCAAGCCCCTGAAGACCGGCGACGTCGTCCGTCTGAGCGGAATCCTCTACACCGCTCGCGACGCGGCGCACGCCCGGATAAAGGAGGCAATCGAGAAGGACGCCCCGCTGCCGTTCGACCCGGAGGGGCAGGTCGTGTACTTCACCGGCCCGGCTCCGGCCCGGCCCGGCCACGCTCTCGGGCCGGCGGGACCGACTACGGCTTCAAGGATGGACCCGTACTCGCCGCTTTTGATTGAACGCGGCCTCAGGGGCATGGTCGGCAAGGGGCTACGCTCCGATACGGTACAGAGGTCCATGCGCGAGCATGGCTGCGTGTACTTCGGGGCTGTCGAAGGGACGGCGGCGCTGTTGGCCGATTGCGTGAAAGAAGCCGAGGTCGTGGCGTATGAGGATCTCGGCTCGGAGGCGATCCGGCGGCTCGTCGTGCAAGACTTCCCGGTGGTGATCGTCAACGACCTGTACGGCGGCGACCTGTACCGGGAGGGCCGGGAGCGGTGGCGGCGAGCCGGTAGCGTGTAGAGTGCGCTACCCCGACTCCTCGATCCTCTTCTCTACCTTCTCGACGTACTGGTCCGGCTTGGACTTGCGGCGCAGGCCACCCTCGGACATGTAGCGGACTTTGCCGTAGACGGCGCGCTCGGTCCAGCCCCGGTCATGCTGGCCAAAGACCCAGGCTACGTTAGCGTAGGAGTTTGGGTCGCGGCCGTCGAGGAAGTACTTGTTGTTGAGGTAGAGCGTGGTCTTGTAGGCGTGCTCGGGCGTATTTGACCACTCCAGAATCTTCTTCCCCCAGTACATCCGCATGTAGTTGTGCATGTACCCAGTGTGGACCATCTCTTTCATCGCGGCGTTCCAGTACTCGTCGTGGGTCTCGGCGTTCTCTAACTGCTTTGCCGTGTATGTGTGCTCGCGTTCGTCGTCCTTGTGCTCCTTCAGGGTCTTCTTCGCCCAGTCGGGGAGGCAAGAGTAGGAGTCGTAGTCGCTCGTGTAGTAGACGAAATTTATCGTGAGCTCGCGGCGTACGATCAACTCCTCGGTGAAGGAGTCTATGTTCTTCTTGCCCGCGCGAGACTCTTTGGCTTCGAGGGCGAGCCAGATCGAGCTTATGTGTCCGAAGTGGAGGTATTTGCTCATGTGCGAGACGAAGTCCGTCTGCGGCTGGTTGCGGTTGGCGTCGTAGTCCTTGAGGCTCTTTTCGAGGAACCGGCGGAAAATCTTCTTCGCCTCAGAGTTCCCGCCTTTGTACAGATGGCTCAGACGGGTTACGCTCGTATCCAAGTCCATCCCGGCAAGTATTTTTCCGATGTCGGAGAGGTCGAGGCCATCCGCGTTCATGTCGAGGGACTGTTTCTCCAGCTTCGTCGGCTTTAGCTCGACCAGGAAGTCGTCGAGGTACTCGTGGATCTTGGGCCGCAAGGTTCGAGCGGCGTGCTCCTGCTTCCCCGACGCAAGCTCGACAGGCACGACCACGTCACTCTCCACCTGTATGACAAGGCAACCGGCCTCCTTCGCCACCTTCTCCCGCCAGCGGAGCTGCGGGCGCAAGTAGCCGCGGTCGGTGACGATGAGCGAGGCTCTCTTGCCGGCTTCCAGCGCCACCTCGTCGGGCGCCCCCTTGCGGACGACGAGCTTTATGCCGCGTTTGCCGAGCGCCTTCTTCACGTCTTGCAATCCCTCCAGCATGAAGGCGTAGTGGCGGAGGTTCGCCTCGGGGTAGTCGTCGGTGAGTCCGAAGACGACGAGCAGGCGCTGGCCGAGGTCGTTGGCCTGTTGGACGGCGTATTCGAGCGCGTGGTTGTACTCGGCGCGCTGGGAGGACTGCATCCAGTACAGGACGTACTCGCCGTCCCGGACATCCTCGTCGTTTAGCGGCTGTACACGCTCGTCTTGGACCTGCGTCGTTGCCATGTCCGTGGTCCTCCGAAGTCCTGGTTTACACGAGAAGCATAGGAGGACTGTTCTGTCCTGTATGGGTTAGGAAACACAGTTAGCCCGCCGGGGCAGGTTACTCGGACTCCGGCGGGGCTTTCTCGAAGGTCGCGGCGGACCGGGAGCGCCATTCAAGGAGGTCGTTGCGGCGCTGTTCTATCTCCGACGGCGGTATCTTCGCGGCGATGTCGTTCTTCTCCAGCGGATCGTTTTCGAGGTCGTAAAATTCCTCGGGCTGCTTGCCGTAGTAGTAGATGTACTTCCTGTACCCCCGGATGCTCGCCATGCACTGCAGGTCCGGGCGGCAGTTGAAGTACAGTGTGCGGTCTTCGGGGGATTTCAGCGCGGAGACGCCAGGATACTCGCCGTTCGTGACTTCGTCATCTAGCAAGTCGAGGATGGTCGGCGGGATGTCCGTGTGGTTCACCGGGGCGTCGGCACCGATACGCTCGCCGCCCTGCCAGCGCTGCGGGTCGTGGATTATGAGCGGGACCTTCAGCCCTTCCTCGTAGACGACGCCGTCGTGACCCTTTACGCCGTGCTCGCCGAAAGCCTCGCCGTGATCGCCATAG
The DNA here is from genome assembly GCA_937873125.1 of uncultured Actinomycetes bacterium. GTDB lineage: Bacteria > Actinomycetota > Rubrobacteria > Rubrobacterales > Rubrobacteraceae > JACDDK01. Next base: position 27,723 of record CALMWA010000341.1, read on the forward strand.
ATCACGAAGATGGTGTTTTCGTACAGGCCGAGCTTCTTGTACTGATCTATGATGTTCCTCACTCAGAAGTCGTCGTAGCGGACGGCGTTCAGGTAGCGGTTCATCACGTCGTCCTCGTCGAGGTTCTTGCGGCCGTAGCGGGTGGGCGCGAGGTACTCATGGTGCGGTGTGATCCCTATATAACTCGCCATAAAGGGCCTATCGCCGTGACTACTCAGCCAGTCGCGGCTCGGTTCGAGCAGGATGTCGTCCTCGTAACCCAGGTATCCGGCGCGTTCGAACCCTTTCTTGCTCATCTCCTTCAGCCCCACGAACTCCTCGTAGCCGAAGTTCTCGGCGAGCTGCGGCCGGTTCTCGAACGTCTCCGTCGCCGACTGGAACATGACCGTGTCGTACCCCCGCTCCTTCAAAAGCTCCGGCAGGCATTTCACCGGCACGCCGCCCGGCTCGGCCTCGTGGATGTCCGTGGCGGGGTCCGGGTAGATACCGCAGTTCAGCGAGGTCAGCGCCTTGGAGGTGTGCGGGGTGGTCGTGTAGGCCCGTTCGACGAGGAGGCTCTGCTTACTCAACTCGTCAAGGAACAGCGTGGTGGCGAGGTCGGGGTTGTAGGGTGTGGTCGAGCGATCGCGCACACTCTCCAGGTGGATCAGGACGACGTTCCGCTTCTCGGTCTGTGGCGCCGTCTCTAACTTCACGTCCGTGAGCGGGACCGCGGCGTTGCTCGCCTCCTCGACCGTAAGCTCGTCGGCGCTGGGGGCGGAGATACCCGTTACGAGGACATTGGTCAGTGGGCTGAGGGAGAAGGCGCGGTTCGAGTCTTCGGCGCCGGGCAGCAGGGAGAGGGACGCGACGCCCACGGCGATCATGCACAGCCCCACCGCCCCGAGCCGGGAAGCTCCTGCCATCCGGCCCGACCTCTGGCGCGTGGCGAAGCGGGTGATGGCCCACGGCCCGAGGATCACGTAGATGACGGCCAGGATCAGACCGAGCCACACGTACCACGCGGCCTCGCTGGCGATGATGTCTTTCACCTCTCCGAGCGTGCCGAGATAGAAGGCGATGACACTGTAGTCCAGCGTAGAGCCCGTACCCTCGAAGTACTAATAGGCGACCGTCGTGATGGTGACGACGAGCAGCGAGATCAGGTGAAAGAGCACAACCGCGGCCTTGCGTAGCATCCCCCGGCGGGCGACGGCGAAGACCCCGATCCAGAGTATCCCGTAACCCGCGTTGAAGAGGACGTCCGAGCGCATGAGGCCGAGAAACCCCCAGAGCCCCGTCGCGTCGTCCTTGAGGGCGATGCTCATGGCCTTTAGGGTCAGGTTGTAGACGGCGAGCGGAACGAGGAGGCTGAGGAGGTAGATCCAATCCCTCCGGCTCAACAATTCAAGGATAGTCTTCTGGAAAGCGCCAAACATGAAGATGGATAATATACACCGCACACCACCCGACCGCCCATCCGGGCGGCGGAACCAGGACTTTTGGAGCGCCGCCTAGGCGGCGCCTAGTCCGTTCGGGACTCGGGCTCGAAGCGCAGGGCGGCGGAGTTTATGCAGTAGCGAAGGCCCGTTGGGGCGGGGCCGTCATCGAAGACGTGGCCCTGATGAGCGCCGCAGGTGGCGCAGTGGACCTCCGTGCGGCGCATGAAGAGCACGCGGTCTTCCTCGGTCTCCACGTTGCTCTCGTCCACCGGCGCCCAGAAACTCGGCCAGCCGGTGCCGGAGTCGTACTTCGTGCCGGAGGCGAAGAGCGGCGTACCGCAGGCCACGCAGAGGTATACGCCCTCTTCCTTGTTGTCGTTGTACTCGCCGGTGAAGGGTCGTTCGGTGCCCTTCATCCGCGTCACGCGGTACTGCTCGGAGGTGAGCTGGTCCTGCCACTCTTCTTCGGTCTTCTGGATCTTCTTCGGCGTATCAGTCATGCCAAGAATTCTAGCATGCCGCCTCTGGACCCAGAACCGCCGTTGCCCGGCTAGCAAGTCCGAAACTTATTGGCGGAGGAGCGGGATCAAGTCCGTGGTCTGACGGCACAGCCGGAAGCCGCGTGCGAAGGTTGCTCGATGGCGAAGCTGAATATGAAGGCGCCCCTCACGTCTTCGCATCCCGCCGAAGGATCGGATGTTTCTACGTTCGTCGTATGAGAGGCTTCGACACGTTCCGGAGGGAATACGGTGCCCGCGGCGCCCACGGCCATAACCGCTACTACGGAGATGGCGGCGGCCATTGACGCCAGTTGAATTGCGGTGAACCCGCCCCCGCGCACGTGGCCAACAATCTCCGAGATCGCCACAAACCAGAGGGTGATAACCGTGAGGACGGCCAGGGACCAGAGAACGTACAGGAGAACTACGGTCGCGGAGGAGCCCATGATCCGGTCAGCTTATCACCCCGGAGCTACAGCCGGTCTCCCGGCTACGGCTCGCAGCGAGACCTCATTATAGTCTGTCCCGGATCACGCATTGTCCCCGGACACTTCCTTCGTAGCCTCATCCGTATCCTTCTTGGGGACGGCCTCCCGGTAGACTTCGTAAGCCATCTGAAGATGTTCTTTCATGTGCCGTCGGGCCAGCGCCTCATCCTGGTCCAGGATCGCCTCATAGATCAGGCGGTGCTGATCCTGCGAGACTTGCTTCGCTTCCGGCAGGACATAGCGTTCGGCCAGCGCTTTGATCGTCGTGTGTATGGAGAGCATGAACAGGCTCAGAAGCCGGTTCCTGGAAGCCTCTGCAATGGTCGTGTGAAAGGTTATGTCCGGGAAGTAAGCGTGAAAGTCTCTATACTCATCGCTCTCGATGATGCCCCGCAGCACCGCGAGATCCTGCTCCGTGCGCTTTAGAGCGGCCATCCCCGCCAGCGGAACCTCTATGGCCCCCCGCGCCGTCCACAACTCCTCCAGCGTAAGCTCTTGCACGTCGAGCAGCAGGGATATGGAATCCATCAGGTAATCCGCCACCCCCGCGCCGTCGAGAGGCTTGACGAACGTCCCCCCCGTCGGCCCCGTCGAACTCTCCAGGACGTTCAACGCCTCTAGAACCTTGAGCGCCTCCCGTACCGTCGGCCGGCTGACCCCGAGGCTACGGGCCAGATCCACCTCCGGCGGTAACCGGTCACCCGGATGCAACTTGCCCGAGGATATCGCCTCGCGAATGTGCGTGATTATCTGTTCGTAGGTCTTCCGAGGTTTCCGCGCCCCGTCCGAAACCGATCCCTTCGCCATTGCCGCAACTCCTCCGGGTGATCGAAACACCGATCTACTCACTACATCTATTCTAAAGTACCGTCCACCCTATTTGTTTGACAAATTTCTACCAGTTGGATATCTTGCCACTTGAGAGCCATCCGAGGTTGAGGAGAGGCCTCCGGGAGTGGTTCGTTTGGGTGCTGAACGGGTGGCCGCAAAGGCTTGGGAAAGGAGCATACGGATGGATACGCCGAGCAACCAACAGAGAGGCAACACGGGGGTAGACACCTCACCGATCACTACCAGGACGTTAGTGTACTCATCGGTGGTTTGTTTTCTGGCGTGGGTCTTCTCCGTCTACGACTACACATTGTTCGGAGCGCTGCTCCCGGTCATCTCCGATGAATTTGGTTGGTCGACCTCTTTCGCCACCTTCATCGTGACGCTCATAGCTATAGGGACCATCTTCGTGGCCCTCCTGGTCGGACCGATGCTCGACTACCTGGGCCGGAAACCGTCGCTGGTCATCGCCACCGTCGGCGCGGCCATAAGCTCCGGCCTCACGGCGCTGTCTCCTTCGGCGCTCGCTGGAGCTTATATGACGGTCGTGCGAACCTTCTCCGGTCTCGGTTACTCCGAGCAGGCGGTGAACGCGACCTACCTCAATGAGATGTACGGCAACCATCCCCGCCGCGGGTTCATCTACAGTCTCGTGCAGGGCGGCTGGCCGATCGGGGTGCTCCTCGGGGCGGCGCTGTCGGCGGTGCTGCTGCCGGCCGTCGGCTGGCGAGGCACTTTCCTGATCGCCACGTTCCCGGCGATCGTGATCGCCGTCCTCGCCATCAAGCTCCGGGAGTCTCCGAAGTTCCAGGCCATGAAGCACGTCCGCAAGCTGGAGAAGTCCGGGCGGCACGAGGAGGCCGTGGAGTTCGGCCGTCAGTACGACATAGACGTCCACCACACGGAAGAGTCGACCTTCAAGCAGCTCTTCGAGCCCGACATCAGGAAGCACACGATCTTCATCAGCCTGGCCATGCTCATGAACTGGATCGGCATCCAGGTATTCGCCGTCCTCGGGACCACCGTGCTCACGGAGGGCAAAGGCGTGGAGTTCTCCAGTTCGCTGGTCATACTCATAATCTCCAACGCAGCCGCCTACATTGGCTACCTGTGCCACGGTTTCGTGGGAGACCGCATCGGACGGCGCCTGACCATCGCCGGTGGCTGGATCATATCCGGTCTCGCCTACACGCTGATGTTGTTCGGACCGGACTCGTCCGGCTTCGTGCTGACGATGTATACGGTTGGGCTCTTCTTCGTCATCGGCCCCTACGCGGCGCTGCTGTTCTTCATGGGCGAGTCGTTCCCGACCCGTGTGCGCGGTACGGGCTCCTCGTTCGTCAACGCCATGGGACCGGCGGGCGCGATCGTCGGGTCGGCCCTGTTCAGCCTGTTTACCGGACTGGGACTGGCCGTAACGACAACCGCCTTTCTCTCCGGCGGAATCGCTATATTCGTATCCGGGGTCCTCATGCTGGGCACCCGCGACGTGAAGGACCCGCACCAGTCCGAGGTGGTGACGGCCGAATCGACGGCCAGCCGGGTGAGATAGTGGGAGTCTGACGGTAGTACGGATGCAACGAGAGCGGGGCGGGCCGATCATGGTTCGCCCCGTGTTTCGTATGAACGGAGGGAGTGGAAATGAGTTCTGAGCTTTCGCGGGTCGCTCTCGTCACCGGAGCGGGCAACGGTATCGGCCGGGCCATCGCCGAGAAACTGGCGAAGAACGGAGATCGCGTCGTGGTCAACGATCTGCGCGGTGAGGCCGCGCAGGAGGTAGTCGACCGGATAGAAGAGTCCGGCGGCCAGGCCACCGCCGCTCCGGGCGACGTCTCGGACGCCGAGTCCGTAGAGAAGATCGTAGCGACAGCCCGCGAGGTGTACGGCGCACCCGAGGTGCTGGTGAACAATGCCGGTTTCTTGCAGCAGAAGTTGTTCGTGGACCTTACCGCAGAGGATTTCGACCGGATGATCGCCGTCCACCTGCGCGGTACCTTCTTATGCACGAGCGTCGTGCTGCCGGAGATGCTCTCGGTGGGACGCGGCGTCATCGTCAACATCGCCTCGCAGCTCGGCCAGATTGGGGGGATCGAACTCAGCCACTACAGCGCCGCCAAGGCCGGTATTATCGGCCTGACGAAGTCCCTGGCACGCGAGATCTCGGACAAGGGCGTGCGGGTCAACGCGGTGGCGCCCGGCCCCATCAACACGGAGTTGGTCCTCGGGCTCTCCGAAGAGTGGCGCAACAACAAGGCCGCCGAGCTTCCCCTGGGACGCTTCGGAGAGCCGCACGAGGTCGCGGAGACGGTCGCCTTTCTTGCCTCCGACAGGGCAGCCCTCTACGTCGGCCAGACGCTCGGCCCAAACTCGGGCGACGTGATGCTGTAAAGAGGCCTGAACCAACATCGTACAAGGGAGAACAACTCGAATGGACAACCAACACAAACCGACCGTCCTGATCACCGGCGCCGGTATCGGTATCGGCGCCGCCACGGCTCGAACGTTCGCCGCCGCAGGCTACCGCGTCATCGTAACGGACGTGCTCGACGAAGAGGGCCAATCAGTCGCAAGCGGCATAGAATCCCAAGGCGGTGAGGCCGAGTATCACCACCTGGACGTCACGAGCACCGAGCAGTCCGAGTCCGTGGTGTCGGACGTCCAGGAGCGGTACGGCCCGCTCGACGCCGTCGTCGCCAACGCCGGGATCGCCCACAAGGTTCCCCTCGCGCAGCTCACCGACGAGAAGTGGGACCAGACGCACGAAATAGACCTCAAAGGCGTTATGCGAGTGTGCCGGGCGGCGGCTCCGGCCATGAGAGAGGCCGGCAGGGGCAGCATGATCGCGGTCTCTTCCATCATGGGCATCGCCTACGGGTGGGACGAACACGTCCAGTACTCGGCGGCGAAGGCGGGCATCGTCGGCCTCGTTCGCGGCCTCGCCGTGGAGCTGGCGCGTGATGGCATCAAGGTCAACGGGATCGCTCCCGGCTACATAAGGACCGCGCAGGCTCTCTCGGAGGAGCATTCACTCGGACCCGCGGGGCTGGAGCAGGCCGCTGAATTCATACCGATGGGCCGGGTGGGAGAGCCCGAGGACATTGCGGACGTGATCTTGTTCCTCGCCTCCGACGCCGCCCGATACCTGACCGGACAGGTCGTAGTCGTGGATGGTGGGCTGCTTGTGGGCCGTTACTAGGAGGGATCAGCGCCTCGTCCTTAGGACGTGAGCGCGCATGGGCTGCTCCAGGGTCATTCGACCGTCTGCGGTAGCTTGTGCGTAGCGCCGGAAGGCTGCCTCGATTTCGGAGCGGCGCTCCTCGACTACCGAAGCGCGCGCAGGATCAACGGCAGCGATGCGAGCCAGGAACTGGTCCAGATCGGTGAAATGCTCGCGTCGGAGATAGTCGGTGCGCGAGAGTTGCTCGAACGTTTCGTCCTTAACCATCTCGTCGATGATCTCCTGCGCCGCGGCGCGAATATCCGTCTCGTCCTCCACTATCCGCAACACGGAGAAGAACGAGCCGTTGGCGAGAGGCTCTACGACAATGATAGATCCCGCGGGATTTATGACGCGCGCTGCCTCTCGCAGAGCCCGAGGCATGGCGAGCTTTGGAACATGGTGGAGGGAGTTGAGGAAGACCGCGCCGTCGAAGGAGTGGTTCGCGAACGGCATCGCTTCCGCGCCGGCATTATGAAACGTGCCCGAAGGAACGGCCCGTCGCGCGGCTTCCAAAGCCTCGCCGTTTGGATCGACTCCGGTAACGCGCGCTCCCTGATCCATCAACGAACGCGCAAGAGTCCCATTGCCGCAGCCAATATCCAGGATCTCCTTTCCAGCAAGCGATACGAACGCCGTCTTTATGATGGACATGGCATCGGCTTTTGGCAGTGCCTCGTCCTCTCCGTCGGTCCGTTTCACGAAGGCCCCTTCACACGGCACTTACCCATCTTCCGCCCTTGTGCGCTCTGCATGGCTGGACTATCTATGTCGCCGCACCGGCCTTCCCCTTGACGTTTTCCAGGTAAGACAACGTGTCCTCCACGGACACAACGTCGGCGTACTTGGCCTGTATGTCGATCAGGTTGGCCTCGTGCGGGCCTTGAGCACGGTCGCCGACGCACTCGCGTGGCACCAGCGTCGGGTAGCCGTACTGGATCAGGTCTATGGCTGTTGCGCGGATGCAGCCGCTCGTCGTCGCGCCACAGAGGATGACAGTATCCACTCCCTGCGAGACGAGGATCGAAGGCAAGTTCGTACCGAAGAAGGCCGAGGCGCCTTTCTTGAGGATCACCGTCTCGTCTTCCCGGCGTTTTAGGCGTGGGTCTATCTCGACCCATTTACCCCCGATCTGTAACTCCGCCAAAGCGGGGGCCTTCTGGAGCCAGAGGGAGCCGTCCTTGAGGTTGGACTCGAAGCCGATGGTGGTAAAGATAACCGGAACCTCACCAGCGCGGGCGGTGAAGAGGACGCGCTCAGTCGCCTCGACGACCGCGCTCAGGTCCGCTCCCATCACGCACTCCGGGTCCGTGAAGCCACGGCTCAGATCCACGACCAGTACGGCCGGCCGTATGCCGGGCGTTACGCTCTGCCCCAGACGGGCGCGCTCGTAGATCTCGCGGGTCGTTTCGTCGCTCACGTCGCTACGCTCCTCTCTACCCCTCATCATCGCTGAGTGTCCGTATGGCGTTCAAGATGACCTCCGCCCCGAGGGCCGCGTCCGCCGGGTCGGCGTCCTCTTCGGGCGAGTGGCTTATACCGTCCTTGCAGGGGACGAAGACCATCGCACTCGGGACGCGGTCGGCGATACTCATGGTGTCGTGGGCCGCGCCCGAGTGCATCGCCATGTACGGCTCCCCGCTAGCCTTAGCAGCGGCCTCCAGAGCGTCCACGACGTGCTCGTCGACGGCGGTCACGCGGCCTCCCGGGCGATGAGGATGCTCGCGAGGCGCTGGCGGTGCGCGGCCGGCGTGCCGTAGAGCGAACGGTCGAGGGTGATGCGGCGCAGGAAGAGGTGGAGGTCGTGCTCGAAGGTCACGCCGATGCCGCCGTGCAGCTGCACGCAGTCGTGCGCGAGCACGGCGCCGTACTCCCCCGTGTAGGCCTTCGCGGCGCTGGTGCGCTCCGGGGCGTCGGGCGCCCCGGCGGCGACGGCGTCGGCCGCGGCGTCGCTCACGGCGTGACTGGCCTCCACCCACATCTTCATGTCGGCGAAGCGGTGCTTGAGCGCCTGGTACGACGCCAGCGGGCGACCGAACGAGTACCGCTCGAGCGCCCACTCGACGGTCATGTCGAAGGCCGACTGCATCGCGCCCGTGGTCTCGGCGCTCGCCAGCACGAGCGCGAGCTGGAGCTGGTGCCGGTGCAGCCCGTGCGCCCAACGGCGCCCGACGCGGCCAGCGCAACCTTGTCACTAAACCAGTAGCTCGAAAAGCTCATCGCGATCGAAATCGCCAGGGCTAACGGGAAGATCCACAGCTCCCCAAAGTAATACGACGCAAACCAGCCCATCGCCGCAATCAGTCCGATGAAGAAGCTGACGTAGAGCAGGGACTTAGCTCTGTTTCGTGAAACCTGGGTATAGAGCGTGGCCATACCGGCCCATTATACCTAGCGTCCGGCACCGCGGGCGATGTCTCGCATGGCACGGGCAGCGCCATCGCCCAAGTGGCAATCGAGGGTCTCCCGAAGCCTCACACTCGGATCCGGCCCAAACTTACCCAGTGCTCGGCCAAGGGTAGTGGCCGCTTCAGCCCCGATTCGATCCACCGGGAACAATACTGGCTCCGGTTTTCCGGTCTCCCAATCTAGCACCGGCGCTTCGCCGGGCGGTAGTATCTCATGAGTTGGAACGTCGATAGCCATAGCAGCCTAGTATCGGCTGCGTTCGACTAGAGATCAACCTTAACGGGCTCCTTCTCAGCCGCTTCATCGGCTTCGAAAAATTCGCGCTTCTGGAAATGCAGGATCGCGCTATTAATCACGTTAGTCGGGAAGGTTTCGATCTTCGTATTCAGATCACGCACGTTGGCGTTGTAGAACCGCCGGGCGGCCATGATCTTGTTCTCGGTATCGGACAGCTCATCCTGCAGCTTCTGGTAGTTCTCGGTCGCCCGCAGATCCGGGTAATTCTCCGCGACGGCAAAGACCGATTTCAGGGCATCGGTCAGCATGTTCTCGGCCTTGGCCTGCTGGGCCGGTCCTTCGGCTTTGATCGCGTTAGTCCGGGCCTTGGTGACCTTCTCGAACAGGTCGCGCTCATGTTTGGCGTAGCCTTTGACCGGCAAGGCAATTGGTACATCTGCGAGTACAAAGGACAACGAATCACGAAGGTAAACACCACAGGAATGATCGTGCCTTTTGCAGGCAGGGAAGGCCATTCAGCAGAACCAGAAG
>CALMWA010000342.1 GCA_937873125.1 uncultured Actinomycetes bacterium
CGGCCAGCATCGTCGGGTAGTTCCAGGGAGGTACCTGTCCGATGACGACGACCGGCTCGCGGCGGATAAAGGAGGTGTAGCCTTCCAGGTACTCGCCGGCGGACTTACCCTCCAGGACGCGGGCGGCGCCGGCGAAGAACCGGATCTGATCCACCATCGCCGGAATCTCTTCTTCTATCGTTAGCCCGATAGGCTTGCCGGTGTTCTCGGACTCGGCGGCCACTATCTCCTCGGCCCGCTCCTCTATCGCGTCGGCGAGCCGTAAGAGCGCGAGCTGCCGCTCGCTCGGGGTCGTGTCGCGCCACGTCTCGAACGCCTTCGCCGCCGCCCCGAACGCCCGGTCCACGTCTTCCTTGCCGGATGCCGGGGCCTGGGCGTATACCTCGCCCGTCGAGGGGTTCACCAGGTCGTAGGTGCGGCCATCGGCCGGATCGGCCTGTTCGCCACCGATGAAGTTCCTTAGCTTGCTCTGTTTCGTTTCCACCAAAGTCTCCTTTATTTCCCGTTTCCTACATCCCTGCTACCGCCGCGCTATCCCATCGCACGGCCCTCCGGCGTTGCATCCGATAACACTTCCAGGGCGCAGTTGCGGCCCGGCGCCCCGAATACGGCCCCGCCCGGCCACGCGCCCGCCCCGCACAGGTACAGGTTCCCGACCGGCGTGCGGTAGCCGGAGTAGCCGGGGACGGGCCGGTTTGCGAACATGCTGTCCGGTAGGATCTCGCCGTGAAAAATGTTTCCGCCGGTTATTCCGATTCTCGACTCGATATCCGGCGGCCCCAGGACCTCCATATGCTCCACGATGTCCGGCAGGTTCGGCGCGTAGTGCGCGAACGTGTCGATGATGTTCGCCCCGATCTCAACCCGCCCCTCTTCCCACGTCTCTTCTTCGAGCGTATAAGGAGCATGCTGGCAGAACAAACTCATCGTGTGCTTGCCTGGCGGCGCGAGGCCGTCTTCCGTGACGCTCTGGATGTAGCCCTCCATGAACGGCCTCTCGGAGGGTCGGCCCGCCTGGCAGTCCTCCCACGCCCGTTGCAGGTAATCCACCGATGGGTTGATGACGATGGCTCCCTTGTGCTGTGGACCGGTCTGCGCTCCCGGTAAAGCGTCGAAATCCGGCAGGCCGTCGAGACCCAGAAGTACCTTGACCACCGAGCCTTCGGTACTCATCCCGCGGACACCCTCGACGAGGTCGTCCGGCAGATGCTCCTCGCCGACCATGTCCAGATACGTGCGGTGCGGGTCGGCGTTCGAGATGACCGCATCCGCCTCGAACGTGCGGCCGTCGGCGAGGTGGACGCCGCAGGCCTCACCGTCCCGGACGTCTATCCGCGAGACCTCGGCGTCTGTGAGGATCTCTACTCCGCGCGACCGCGCCGAGGAGGCTATGGCTTCGGCCACCGCGCCCATTCCGCCCCGGACGTAGCCCCACGCGCCCTGGTGGCCTCCGACGTTGCCGAGGATGTGATGGAACTTCACGTAGGCGGTGCCGGTTGTGCGTGGACCGGCGTTCGTCCCGATCACACCTCCGACGCACAGCGGCGCCTTTACTTCCTCGGACTCGAAGAACTCGTCCAGAAGCTCCGCGACGCTCGCCTCCGTCAACCGTCGCCAGTCCTCCTCACCCTCTGGACCGCCGAAGGCGCGCCGCAGTTCTTCCGGGGTCGGGGCGGGCTTTCTCAAGAGCGGACGCATGCGGACGATAATGCGGTCCCACATCGCCCAGTAGGCGTCGTAAGCTATGGCGTCCTTCGCGGAGAACTTGCGGATCTGGGCACGAGTCTTCTCGCCGTTGAGGTAGGAGAAGAGGTAGCGGCCGTCGGGGAAGGGGACGAAGTACTGCGGATCAAGGGGGCGAATATCGTAGCCGTGGCGCACGAGGTCCAGGTCTTGGATCACCTCCGGCAACAGCAGGCTGCACACGTACGAACACGTCGATACCTTGTAGCCGGGCCACGGCTCCTCCGTGATCGTGGCGCCGCCGATGACCTCGCGCCGCTCCAAGACCAGCACGCTTTTGCCCGCCCTCGCCAGGTACGCCGCCGCTATGAGGCCGTTGTGCCCAGCGCCGATTACTATGGCGTCGTGGCGTCCCTGGACCAACCTACATCGCTCTCCGGCCCGGATCTTCGCCCGGTCCATACGGATACCACCACTCCTTTTTCTCCACCCTCGGGTCGATGTGAACGTGCTTTGACTCCTGGAACGCCTCCAGGCCCTCGCGGCCGAGCTCGCGACCGATGCCGCTCCCCTTCTGTCCGCCGAACGGGGCGGCGTCGTTGTCGGTGAGGGGGTCGTTGATCCAGACGGTCCCCGCCCGCAGCTTCCGCATGCAACGGAGCATCTTCTCGAAGTTCCGTGTGTACACGTTCGCCCCCAGCCCATACGGCACAGAGTTGGCGTAGGCTATCGCCTCATCCAGACTGCCTACCTCCACTATCGGGACGACCGGCCCGAAGGTCTCCTCGCTCATTACACGCATGGAGTGCTCGACGCCGGTCAGGACGGTCGGCTTGTAGAAGAAGCCCCGCTCGCCGTGACGCTCGCCGCCTGCGATCAGCTTCGCACCGTTACTTAGCGCCTCGCCGATGTGACGTTCGACCTTCTCGCGGCCCTTCGCGTTGATCATCGGCCCGATGTCCGTCCGCTCGTCCATCGGGTCGCCGACGTTCAGGCTCTCTACGACCGCTCTCGACGCCTCGATAAAGTCTCTGGCGACGCCGCGTTCGACGTAGAATCGTTCGGAGGAGGTGCAGACCTGTCCGGCGTTCAGGCACGCGGCCCATACGGCGCCCTGGGCGGCGATCTCTATGTCCACGTCGTCGCAGATTATGAACGGATCTTTCCCACCGAGTTCGAGGTTCGCCCGGATCAAACGCTCCGCCGCCGCCACCCCGACCTTGCGGCCCGTCTCCTGGCTGCCGGTGAAAGCCACCATGTCCACGCCGGGATGCCGCACGAGAGCATCGCCGACGTCTCCGGCTCCGTAGATGACCTGGAGCAGTCCCTCCGGGAGGCCCTCGACCATCTCGGTCATCCGCCTCGTCGCCAGCGGTGTCTCCTCGGAGGGCTTCAGGATAACGGCGTTTCCGGCCGCCAGGGCCGGGGCGACCTTCCAGGCGGCGAGGAGGAGCGGGTAGTTCCACGGCACGATGCACGCGACGGTCCCGACGGGCTCCTTAATGACGAGAGCGAGCTGCTGAGGCTCGATAGGTGCGGGGAGGTAGCCTACGTTGTCGCGCGCGATCTCTCCGTAGTAGTCGAAGCAGGCCGCCGTCCACGTAACCTCGTCGTGATTCTCTATGTAGGGCTTGCCGCCCTCGCGCGTCATGATCTCCGCTAGCTCGTCCGCGCCGTTGCGCAAGGTGCGTGAGATGTCGTGAAAGACCTCGGCCCGGTCGAGCCCCGCGAAGCCACGCCACTCCTCGAAGCCCCGCTTCGCGTTTTCGGCGACGGCGTCCAACTCCGCGCGGCCTGTCGTGGGGATCTCCTCTATGCCCTCCTCGGTGGCGGGATTTATTACCTTCAGGCGTCCGTTCTCCGTCATGCTCTCCTCCATCACCTCTCGTAGACCACGAAGGACGTGGCGTGCCCGACCGAGTCGTACAGCGACCGAGCCGGGGCGTTGTACTGTTGGGTGTGCCAGTAGATGCGCCCCGCCCCGCGCCGGTCGGCCTCGACGTAGACGCCTTCGATCAGTTGCCGCGCCGCTCCCGTGCCGCGACCTTCCTTCGAGACGTAGAGGTCTTCCAAATAACAGTACGTCCCCGTCGTCCAGGTGGCGGGGTGGAAGACCGCGTGCGCGAGACCAACGAGCCCGCCGCCGTCCTCCGCCACGAGCCCGAAGAAGCCGTCCGAGCCGTCGCACAGTCGGTGGAACGCCGCATGTGTGACCTCCTCGGTTGGTTCGTTGCGGTAGAAGGCGTTGTAGCCGCTCCACAGGGGGAGCCAGGCGGCCTGGTCTTCGGCTCGGATGGGGCGTATCGCCGTCAAGGTTTCTCCTTCACTACGCCGGCACACACAGGATAGGTGTATCGGAGATGTGCAGCAGCTTGTGCGGGGTCGAGCCGAGAATGGCGCTCCTGAACGGTCCCTCGCCGTAGGAGCCAACCACGATCATTCGCGCCCCGCGCTCGCGCGCGACGCCGTCGAGGGCTTCATGAGGCTTCTTCGGGGCGAGCAGGGTCTCTACCTCCACACCGGCTTCGCGGGCTTTCTCGGCGGCTTCCGCCAGGATCTTCGAGCCCATCTCCTCCAGGGCGCGGCGGTGGTCGCGGAACTCCTCACCGGAGGAGCGGCCTGGTGGTTCGTCGCCGAAGACCAGGATCAGGCGGTCGCCCAACTCTTTAGCGGCGGTGATCGCCACGTCCAGCGCCGCGCGGGCGCACCGGGAACC
>CALMWA010000343.1 GCA_937873125.1 uncultured Actinomycetes bacterium
GCCGAATCCAGACCTGAACCCTTGATCAGCACCTCGCGCAGTCCCTCGATGCCGTAGGTCATCGGCATCAACCGGGCGATCGGCTCGAGGATCCCGGGCAGCGAGTCGATCGGGAACAGGATGCCCGCCAGCAGCGCCTGCGGCACGATCACCAGCGGGATGAACTGGATGATCTGGAATTCCGTACGCGCGAACGTCGAGAGGAAGATCCCGAGATTCACCGCGCTGATCGCCAGCAGCAGAGTGATGACGAACGCCAGGATCGGCGAACCAGCGATCGGCACGCCCAGGCCCAGATTGATCTCCGGCAGCAGCCCGAGCGACGGGATGTGCGCCGTCCCGAGCACGAACAGCAGGATCAGCGCCACCTGGAGGGTCGCGAAGATCCCGAACCCGAGACTGTACCCGGCCACGATCTCCAGGCGGCGCACCGGCGTCGCCAGCAGCCGCTCCAGGGTGCCGCCCACCCGCTCGCGCAGGAAGCTGATGCCGGTCAGGATGAACACCAGGAAGAACACGACGAAGCCGACGAGCGCCGGCGCGAACGCGTCGAAGAAGGTCTGACCGGGCGCGCCGAAGATGGATTCCTGACGCACCGTGGGTCCACCCTGGCCGATTGCGTTCGCGACCAGGGCGCGGATCTGACCGATCCGGGCGGCATCGTCGGAAGGACTGATCCCCGGCGTCACGAACACGACCGTCGGGGCTTTGCCCTCAGTCGTCAGCTCGACCTCCACGTCAAGGCCGCCGTCGCGCAAGCCTGCCCGTGCCGCGTCATCAGTCGTGACGTTGGGCTGGACCTCCATCCCTTGCTCGGTCGCGAGGCGCAGCAGGTTGCTGCGGGCTATCTCCGCCGCCGGCCCGGCACCGTTGACCACAGCCAACCGCACGTCGAGCGCCGCCTGATCGCGGATGACCCAGCCGAGGAGGCTCATGATCACGATCGGCGCAACGAAGACGAGCCCCAATGTCCGGTGGTCGCGCCGGAACAGGTCGGCGATCCGGCGGCTGATGGCGAGCGTCCGGCGCGCGTTCATTCGCTGGCCTCACGTCCGCCGAGCGTGAGGAACGCCGCCTCAATGTTCGGCGTGCCGGCGCGATCGCGGATCTGCGCGCCGGAACCGCGGTCAAGCAGCTGCCCGCGGAGGATCAGCAGCAGCTCGTCACAGCGATCAGCCTCGTCCATGACGTGGCTACTCACCAGGATCGTGGCGCCGTTCGCGGCCAGGTCTCGGAAGTAGCCCCAGAACTGGACTCTCAGCGCAGGGTCGATGCCGACCGTTGGCTCGTCCAGGAACAGCACGGATGGCCGATGGACCAGAGCGCAAGCCAGCGACAGCCGGCGGCGCATGCCGCCGGAGAGCTGGTGCGCCGGGGCGTTTCGACGCGCTGACAGATCGACGACGTCGAGGATGTCGTCCAGCGCTCGCTTGTCCCGTGTGCCGGCGAGCGCGGCGAAGAAGCGCAGGTTCTCCCATACCGACAGGTCGGCGTAGATGCCGTCCGACTGCGTCATGTAGCCGACGTTGGCGAGGTTCTCGCGGTCGGGCATCCTGACGCCGAGCACTCTTGCCTCGCCGGATGTGGGCTTGGCCAGCCCAACGAGACAGCGGATCAGCGTCGTCTTGCCTGAGCCATTGGGTCCGAGCAGTCCGTAGATGCGCCCCGGCGACAGCTCCAGGTCCAGCCCGTCGACGGCGGTGATGGCGCCGAATCGCTTGGTCAGCGAACGCGCCTCGACGGCGGGTTGGGCGGCGGCGGCCGACTGCTCCATCGGAATTCATTCTACACATGGGGAATTCGTCAATGGCGTAGCGTTTCACACGTGAGCCGTGAAGCTGAGGACCTGAACCGACGCCTCCTGCGCGCCCGTGACGCGATGGACCGCGCCTACGCGGAGCCACTCGACGTCAAGGCGGTGGCGGCCGTGGCGCACATCTCTGAGGCCCACTTCAGCCGCAGCTTCCGCGCTGCCTTCGGGGAGACGCCACACCGCTATCTGCAGCGGCGGCGCGTCGAGCGTGCCATGTTCCTGTTGCGCGAGACGGACCGCAGCATCACCGATATCTGCTTCGACGTCGGCTTCACCAGCCTCGGCACCTTCAGCCGCACGTTCCGCGACATCATCGGCGAGACGCCGTCCGGCTATCGACTCGCCAATCCTCCGATTGACGCGCCGCACTGCTTCCAGATGGCCATGACGCGCCCTCGCATCGCGGTCGGCGTCAACCCGCGATCGAGCAGTTTTGGAGAAGCGCGATCAGCTGAGGCTGCCTAGGCTCAGGGCAATTACAAGACGCATTCCGCAGGAGAAGCACAGATGGCCCTCAGACTCAACGTCGCCTCGATCTTCGTACTCGACAAGGACGAGGCGCTCGATTTCTACGTCAACAAGCTCGGCCTTGAGAAAGGGAGTGACGTCAAACAGGGCGACTACCGCTGGCTGACCGTGCGTGTCCCGGGCGAGAAGGGCACTGAGATCCAGCTCGAGGAGCCGGGTGCGCCACTCCACGACGACGCGACTGCGGCCCAGCTGCGCGAGCTCATCTCGAAGGGCGCGATGAACGGCCTGGTCTTCGTCACCGACGATGTACGCAGCCTCTACGACACCTTGAGGGAGCGCGGCGTAACCGACTTCACCCAGGAGCCGACCGACCACTTCTACGGCACCGACATGGGCCTGCGTGACCCGTTCGGTAACGCGATCCGTGTCCTCCAGCAGGGCAAGGTCCGCGCCACCGCCCCGGCCTGAACTCATCCGCCCGACACAACCGAAGGAGACTCACGTGCCCGCCAAGAAGTCCGACACCCTCTCAGACGTCGAAAAGGAAGCCTTGCGCGAAACCGTCAAGGAGCGCAAGAAGCAGCCCAAGGCTGGCTCACCCGAAGAGCGCGAGCAGGGCGAGGCCGACATCCAGGCCAAGATCGCCGAGATGCCACCCGCTGATCGGGCGATGGCAAAGAAGATCCACGAGCTCGTCGCGAAGACCGCGCCGGCCGTCGTGCCCCGGCTCGAAGGAGACCCGAAGACGCGCTTCTTCGGACGCTGCGACGACGGCGAGCAGGAGACCATCCTCAAGGGCCGGGTGCCTCAACGCTACGCCTACAACCTGGCGGGCGACAGGCTACAGTGCAGCATCCAGAAGCGGGGCTCGGGCGGCGGCAGCCTCAAGGTAATCCTTACCGCCGGCAACACCACCCGCTCCGTCCAACAAGTCAACTCTAGCGGCGGCGAGATCAACATCTCCTACAACTCCGGCGGATAAAGCCTCCCCGATCAACGCTACAATAACCCCTCCGAACTGCATACATAGGGAGATAGCATGAACCCCATGAACCGTGACGACGCCTGGAACTTGATGTGCGAATGGACCGAAAGCGACTCTCTGCGTAAGCACATGCTCGCCGTCGAGGCCGCCATGCGCGCCTACGCCCGCCACTTCGGCGAGGACGAGGAGAAGTGGGCCGTCACCGGTCTCCTGCACGACATGGACTACGAGAAGCACCCCACCCCCGACGAGCACCCGATGGTAGGTGTAAGGGAGCTGGAGCGGCTCGGCTACCCGGAGGACGTACTGCACGCCATAAAGGGCCACGCGGACTACCTCGACGTTCCCCGCGATACCCTAATGTCCAAGACCCTGTACGCCGTGGATGAGCTCTCCGGCTTCATCGTCGCCTGCGCGCTCATGCGTCCCGAGGGGTTCGAAGGCATGAAGGCCAAGAGCGTCCGCAAGAAGATGAAGCAAAAATCCTTCGCCGCCGCCGTCAGCCGCGAAGACATCGCGCGCGGGGCGGAAGAGCTCGGCGTAGACCTCAACGAGCACATAGAGTTTGTCACCGGGGCGCTACGCGAGAGGGCGGACACTTTGGGGTTCGCTGCCTGATCCCGAATACACCCTCTGCTACGATGGGCTGGTTGGTTGTGAGAGGAGCGGTGTTTTGGTGCGGGTCATGATCATCTTCGGCGGGCGCAGCGGGGAGCACGACGTCTCCCTCGCCTCCGCGCGCGCCATCACCGACGCCCTCCAAAAGAGCGGCCGTTACGAAGTCGTGCCGGTCGGCATAACCCGTGAAGGACGTTGGATCTCCTCCGGCGACCCCATGCGCGAACTCCAATCCACGAGCAAAGCTCTCACCAACGCCGACGGCTCCGAACCACCGACATCCAATTCCCCCGCCCCGATCTCGGAGAAGCTCCCGGCGAACCTCGGGTCGGTGGACGTGATCTTCCCAGTCCTGCACGGGCCATACGGTGAGGACGGTACCATCCAGGGAATGCTGGAGCTAGCGGGCGTTCCTTATGTAGGGAGCGGGGTGCTCGCGAGCGCGGCGAGCATGGACAAGATCACGATGAAGAAAATCTTCGCCCACCACGGCCTCCCGCAAGTGGACTGGCTCGGCCTCACGCGCACGAACTGGCAGAGAGACAGTAAGGGTTTGCTGCGTAAGATAGAGGAGTCCATCGGTTACCCGTGCTTCGTAAAGCCCGCCAACCTCGGCTCCAGCGTCGGCATCAGCCGCGCGACGGATGCGGGGAGTCTGCGCGAGGCCCTGGACTTGGCCGCCGAACACGACCGGCGCATCATAGTCGAGGCCGGGGTGGATGCTAGGGAGATAGAAGTCTCCGTGCTCGGCAACGAAGACCCGGAAGTCTCGGTGCCGGGTGAGATCCTGGTAACGGCCAACGAGTTCTACGATTACGAAGCAAAGTACACCGAGGGCGGCAGCAAGATCGTCGCCCCCGCGAACATCCCGGACGAAACCGCCACCGAGATGCGGCGCATCGCCCGGATCGCCTACGAATCCGTGGACGCCGCCGGCATGTCCCGCGTGGACTTCTTCCTCGAACGTGGCACGGACAGGCTGCTGCTGAACGAGATCAACACGATACCCGGCTTCACCCCGACCAGCGTCTACGCCTATCTCTGGGACGCGAGCGGCCTCCCCTACGAACAACTCCTCGACCGCCTAATAAAGCTTGCCCTCGAACGCCACGGCTAGACGCTCTCCCCCGCCGAAGCTATAGTACGCGAAACGGTAGAGATCCCGCCCACGAAACATAGCGGCCAGAAAAGGAACGAAACATGCCTACACTCAAGCTGATCCTGGCATCCGTGGCGATCTCTCTCGCCCTTGCCACCCCCGCCCTCGCGCAGAACGGCGCTTCGTCCGATCAGTACGATTTTTGCTCGGGCAGGCCGACTGTTGCGTGCGTTCAAAGCCTCCAAGATGGCGTCAAGGCCGCCGCCGAAAACGCCGCGAAGAGCGCGGAAGCCTCTGGAGAAGCCCTTACCAACGATGACTCCGCCGGCACCGGCGACAACAATGCCCCGACCGAGAAAGGCTCCTCCGTTGCCAGAGAAGCCGGGATAGAGCGGCTTCCCGATACCGGCGGCGCTTCGACTCTAATATCGGGAGTTGGTCTGCTCCTGATTGCCGCGGGACTGCTCCGGTCGAGGATCGTTCGGTAGATAGACTTCGCTCGGCTTCCCGACCGGATCATACCTTCGGGTAACAAACCTCATACTTTCGACGGTTCCCACGCCCGCACGGCCATGCGACACTGCTTAGAGGCAGGTCGCCGAACAGCAAAAGCCGCGTGGGAAAGGGCAAATGCCAGAGGAACAGCGTCCACCCCGAAAGAATATAGGCTGGCTAATAGTTACCGCTGCCCTGTCAGTAGCGACGTTCGGCAGCTTGTTTGCCAGCGACTATTGGAGAGCCATTTCATACGCTATCGCTGCAGCAGGTATGGGACTCCTGTACGCTGGAGCGGAGCAACGGGGCGGACTATTATCGTCGTCACTTACACCTTGATAGGTGTCTCTTGTCTGATCCTCATCTTGCTCTAACGGTTTTATAAGCCTCCCGCCGCAAACGTCTTAGAAACCTGTCCGAGATCAATGGCGTAGGATGCCGCGCTTCATCGCCACCGAGACGGCCGAGGCCCGGTCGCTAGCGCCCAGTTTGCCGTAGATGTGCAGCAGGTGGGACTTTACGGTAGCCTCGCTGATCCAGAGTTTTCCGGCGATGTTCCGGTTGCTCGTCCCCTGCGCCACCAGTTCCAGGACCTCGATCTCGCGGCTGCTCAACGCCTCGTCCGACGGCCATCGGACGCGGTTCATGAGGTGCGCCGCCACGTCCGGTGCGAGGAGCGGCTTGCCCTCGGCTGCTGCGCGCACCGCCCGGAATAGCTCCTCGCGCGGCGCGTCTTTCAGGATGTAACCGGTCGCCCCGATCTCGACGGCCCGCAATATGTCCGCGCCGGAGTCCGACGTAGTGAGCACCAAGATGCGCACTCCGGGCGTCCGCTCTACGATCCTGGTGGTCGCCGTAACACCGTCCATCTCCGGCATCCGCAGATCCATCAGCACTACGTCCGGCCGGAGCCGCTCGGCGGCTTCGACGGCCTGGGCGCCGTTCTCTGCCTCCGCGACGACCTCGAAGTCTTCCTGCCCGTCGAGCATCCCCCTGAGCCCCATCCGAACCACGGGATGGTCGTCGGCAATGAGGAGCTTTATGCGTCCCGTCACGGCATCTCCGAGGAGATCTGCACACCCCGGCTCACTCCATCAGCGGTCGGTAGCTCCGCTACGAGCGCGGTGCCCCGCCCCGGCTCGCTCTCGACCAGCAACCTGCCGCCGTTCTGCTCGACCCGCTCACGCATCGCCCGCAGCCCGAATCCTCCCAAGCCGTTTTCGTTGAGGTCACTGCCGGAGCCGTTGCGAGAGCCGTCGTGGGAGGCATCCGGCTCGAAACCCACGCCATCGTCCTGCGCGTCTAGCGTGACGCGATCTGCCATGTAGGAGAGCGTTAGGACGACCCGGCTCGCGGCAGCATGTTTGCGGACGTTGGCGAGCGCCTCCTGCGCCACCCGCAGCAGCGTCACCTCGGTCTCCGGCGGGAGCCGGCGCGGCGAGCCAGTTACGGCAACCTCCGCCTGCACGCCGTTCGCCTCCGACCAGCGCGTCGTCAACCGTGAGAAAGCCTCGGAGAGCGAAGTTCCCTCCAGGGCTTCGGGCCTGAGCGCCCAGACCATCCGGCGCGCCTCGTCCATGCTCTCGCGGGCCGTGCGCCGCGCCTCGTACAGGTGCCGGTTTGCCTGGGCCGGGTTCTCTCCGAGCGTCCCTTCAGCGGCCTCCAGGTTCATCACTATGCTGGCGAACCCCTGGATGAGGGTGTCATGGATCTCGTGCGCCAGCCTCCGCCGTTCGGACATCATACCGGAGTGCCGCGCCTCCCGTACCAGCCGCAAGTTCTCCAGCGCAAGCGCTGCCTGCGTGCCGACGGTGAGGTAGCCCCGCACGGCGCCCGCCGAAAATCTCCCGCCGCGCGACGCGACGGCCAGCAATCCATCCGGCCCCTCACCGGATGCTCCCAGAGGCACCAGCAATACCGCTCCCACCCCGCGTCGCCCCCAATCCACCCGCTCTTTCGAGGGCATCTCGCGCTTGCGGACTACCCGCGGCACCTGCTGCCGCATACTGACGAGGGCCGGCATCCGCTCGGCGTCCAGGCGCGCGTCAGGGGACCAGAGACTCTCCGGGCGAGGGCTCCACGATCCGGTGAGATCCAGGTTCAAGACCTCGTCTTTCACCCTGGAAACCACACTCCACAAGGAGACCTGCTCCACGTTTGAGTCCGCCAGGTGCCTCCCGATAGCCGAGGCGACCTCGTCCGCACTCGATGCCGCCGCAACGTCCCGGCTAGCGCGGTAGAGCGCTTCACGGCCGGCAATGGAGATTCGTCCGAGAAAGATACCGAGCAAGCCCCCCGCCACCCCACACAGGGGATAGACGATCAGCTCGTGAGGCTTCGGCGGGCTGAAGAGCAACCCGATAAGCTGAAGAACGCCCGCGGAGATCAGACCAACGAGAATACCGAATACCAAACTGCGTATGCCGAACCTACGCGCCATCCAGGCCGTCGGTCCCATCGTGAGGAGCAAGAACAGCACCGGCAACACCCATAGCGACACGAAATTGGCGAAGACCTGGACCTGGGACTGATCCACCTCCCCCCGTGAAAGCATCGTGATTACCGTCAGGTACACGTCCACCATGACGAACATCACCACGAAGGTCAGAAACGCGATACCCGCTCCGGCAACGAGCATCCACCACCACCGCGCCCCGAAACTGCCTGTCCTGATCCCGAACATGCCCACAGTCTAGTCCATCGGATACCCTGCAAGAAAGCCGCAGCACCGACAATCATCCATCCGGCGAACCGGGGTCATCCTTTCGGCTATCGTAACTTCTCCCCCGGCCACCGATAATTGTTGATCAATATGAAGGCCGATTCAGAACGGAGAGGCGCATGAAAAAAACTGTTCATCGCGGTTCTGGCCCTGACGCTCGCCATCCCGGTCCCGGTCCTGGCCCAGGACCCTGGCGGGGCGGCCGACCAGTACGGTACGGGGGGTGAGACCGTAGTGGCCGAAGGTACAATCCAGAAGGCGGGCATAACGACCTACCAGTACGGCACCCACATCTTGATAGATCAGAGCGGCGACCTCCTGTTCGCTCTGCAAAGCGATACCGTCGCGCTCGACGACTACGTGGACGAACGGGTAACGCTTCAGGGCGTCCGCGTACCCGGCTACCAGAACGGAGCCATAGAGGGTGGTCCCGACCTACTCGAAGTTACCCGTATCGGCAGCGGCTCCGGCGACGGCCCCGCCGACAAACCCGGCGCGGAAGCTCCCGAGACGGGCGATGCTAGTGGATCTAGCTCGGGCTCCAAAGATACCGCCGCCTCCGGCACGCTCCCTGACACGGGTGGCGCCACGGAAGGAGCGCCGGGCGGAATCTCCGTCGCACCCTTGCTGGCGATCAACGCCGTGCTCCTCGGCAGCGCCTTGCTGATCCGCCGGATCGTCAGCTAGCCGGGAGCGACCTTCTACACCAGTTCCCTCCTTCCGAGGACCGGAGTTGCCTGCGCTCCGGTCCTCTCTCATTGCGCCTTGATTGATCCGATCGCCGCGAGCGCCTTGAAGTCAGCGGGTTGGGATACTTTAATGTGCAGCCGCGATGCTGATAGCTCTCCTACAAAACACCAGCGAAGAGACGACGGGTGGCATCGAAGCCGCCGCGAACAAGGCCGGAGACGCTGCGAAAGGTGCCACCAAGGATACCTTCGATGTCTTCAAAGGGATCAGAGACTTCTTCACGGCCACTTTCGAGTATCTCACCGGCGCGGAGTTCGTAAGCAACGTAATCGCTTCGGTGGTCGTCGTGCTGCTCGGGATCTTCGCCTACAGAGTTTTGACCCGCGGTGTGCCGCGCATCCTGCGGTGGCGGCGGAATCGGCGCGGGGTTCTGGACGCGGAGGCCGTCGCCCGCATCAAGCGCCAGGACACCGCGATTACCCTGATCCGCAACGCGCTGCGGTACGTGGTCTTCGTGGTGATCATACTCTTCGTCTTGAGTATCTTCGTCCGCAACCCTCTGCCCGCGACGGCCGGCGCGACGATTCTCGCCGCCGTGCTGGGGTTCGGGGCGCAGAGCTTCCTTCGGGACGTGATCGCCGGGTTCTCGATCATCTTCGAGGGACAGTACACCGTCGGGGATTTCATCCAGATCAAACCGCAAGACTACTCCGGGATCGTGGAAGAGTTGGGACTAAGAACGACCAAGATACGCTCGCTCTCGGGCGAGGTCTCCTACATCCCGAACGGCATGATACAAGGCGTGACGAACTTCGTCTCCGGCCAGCAACGTTTCACCGTCGAGGTGCAGCTCTCAGACCCCGAGGCGGTCGAACGTGTTCTAAGCTCCCTCGAAGAGGCGTCGAACCTCTACCTGACGCCGCCGCGCCTCGTAGACCGGGAGGAGCACGAGGGACGGACCCGGTTGCGGATCTTTGCCGTGGTGCTGCCCTCGATGGCCTGGCTCGTGGAGGACAACCTAACCGGGCGCATAAAAGCCGCCGCGGGTGAGGACGCGCTGGCCTCGGAGCCCTTGATCTACAAGGTGGATCAGGCAAACCTCCGCCGCATAAGGGACCTCATCCCCGAAGAGACGGAAGGCAAGATCTAGTAGAAGCCTTACTCGGGCTTCTCTCCCGGACGGTAGTCACCGCGCAGATGCCCGTTGGTCTGGGCCTTGTCGCGGGCCTGACGGTCGCGCTCCAGGCGCTCGGCCGCCGCGGAGAGCAACTCCTTCACCTTTTCGAGGCGCGCCCGCTCGGTCATCAGCTCCAGGATCTGCTGCCGTGTCTCCAGGTCGAACTCGATGCGGCCGGCGATAGCGAAAGAGAGGTTCCGGTACGGTGGCTCTATCTCGATCCCCACGGAGCCCTCCGTCGCCGCCTCCACCACACGCTCCAAGAGCGTGATGCACTCCTCCGCCAGCGCCGTCACGTCTTCCCCGGCGTCCTCCTCGATGTACTCGACCTCGCCGACGTAGTACGGCTTGCCGGTCATGACGTTGTTGAGCTTGAAGCGCCGCGACCCCTCGACCAGTATGACCATTCGACCGTCATCGTAGCGCTCGACCATCTCCACGATCCTGGCCGTACACCCGACCTCGCGCGTACCGGCCTCGTCCGCCAGCACCATCCCGAACTCGCTCTCGGCCTCCAGGCACTCGTCCACCATCTGCTTGTAGCGATCCTCGAAGATGTGTAGCGGCAGCGGAGCCCCCGGCATCAACACCACGTTCAAGGGAAAGAGCGGTATGTCCGACAAACTTCAACTCCTCACGATGTTTACGGTACGGATTCTATCTTACGGCTCGGCTCTAGGCTTCCGCACCCGCTATGATGTCCGCATGAACACCCACGACTCCACGAACCGCACGGCCATCGTAACCGGCGCCTCCTCCGGCATCGGCGAAGCTACTGCCCGCTTGCTGTCGCAGGGCGGCTATAACGTCGTACTCGCCGCCCGCCGCGCGGATCGTCTCGAAGCCCTCGCCGCCGAACTCGGAGAGAATGCGCTCGCCGTCCCCACGGACGTCACCGACCCCGCCGCCTGCGAGGCGCTCGTTGCGCGGACGGTCGAGCGGTTCGGCGCCCTCGACGTGCTCGTCAACAATGCCGGCATCGGGCTATACGGCGCCATCGCCGAGGCCGACCCGGATGACTGGCGAAAGATGTTCGACGTCAACGTACTCGGGGTTCTCTACACCACCCGCGCCGCAATCCGCCACATGCTCCCCCGCGGCTCCGGGGACGTGGTCTTCATCTCCAGTGTCGCCAGCCGCCGGGTCCCGAACGCTTACGGCGCCGTCTACTCCGCCACCAAGCATGCTCTCTCCGCTATCACCGAAGGCCTCCGCATGGACATGGAAGGCAAAGGCATCCGCGTCGTCTCGGTCGAACCCGGCCTGGTACGCACAGAGTTCCCTATGAATTCATACTCCAGTGCCGAGGAATACTACGCCCAGAAAGACTACGCTCCACTGGAAGCCGAAGACGTGGCGGAAGCGGTCCTGTACGCCGTTAACCAGCCCCTGTCCGTGGTCGTCAACGAGATCCTCCTCCGCCCCACCGACCAGCTCAATTAGCACACGGATTCCGGCCAAAACCGGACCAATCCCCACAACGCGAAGCGGCGGCGCCCCGGAAAAGCGCACCGCCGCTTCACATTCAGTCCACCGGTAGCTGGCGGACGATTGTTTCGAACTTACTCGTCCTTACTGATCCAATACGTGAAACCAAAGGCCGAAGCGTAAAGGATCATGATCAGGAAGAAACCCGCGAAGAACCGGAATATCCCAGTACCGGACGTGGTCCCTTCCTGCAGAAGCAGCGCCAGATCCATCATTCGGCTCCTCCTCCGCCGATACCCTTGGTTGGACAGGTGCTCGGCGTTAGTTTCTGGTCCAGGGTGATGCACTTGTAGATCAGATACCCGCCCCCGTTGCCGGCAGGCTCGTAGTCCACCCGGCGAGCCGTCTCACGGGTGTAACCCATCGTGACCATCGTCAGTATCACCGTCACCGAGCAGGCCATCAGCGCGAACTGGCTCCACCGGCTCGCCCGGCCCCAGTGGAATCCGGTCGCCGAGGCTCTCAAGTACAGCGCCACCACGAACACCCCGACGAGCATCATGCCGATCAGGCCGATGTACTTGTACGGATACATGCTTCCCAGCGGTATCTTCGTCTCCTCTCCACCGAGGAATGAGAGCCCTATCTGCGGTATGAAAGAGGCGTTGGCCGGGATGACGTTGAGCACGGTGAACAGAGCCGTAAAGCCCAGAGCACCCACGCACAGCTTCCGCAGCGTATCCATGCGCTTGACCGAGAATCTCAGCTTATGTACGAAGTATGCCGTCGAGGCGATGCTCATGATCGTCAGGTAGATCGCCAACAGGTTGAAGAGCCAGGCCTTGTCGCCGAGCATGATGGTGTCAAAGGCAGCCGGGGAACTCTCACGGATACCCTTCAAATAACCGTACCCGATGACCGGCTGAATGATCAAGAACCCGAATCCCCAGATTAACCCGAAGTGGCCCATCCAGTCGTAGTACTCACGGTCAAACTCCCGCGTGGAACGCAGGTAACGCCAGGCGCCCCAGCCCGCGATCAGGAACCCCGCGTAGGAGAAGTTGCCTACGAAACGGTGCATGTTCAGCGGGACGTTGGTCTGGTTGAGGAACGTCCGGGCGACGTTGCCGGCTTCGGTCGCGGCCGGCGTGAGCATGAAGGAAGCGACCCCGTCAATCATCGTCATCGCCATGAGCCCCATGAAGCCCGCCACGAACCCGAAGACCACGTGCAGACTCTTGCGATAGGCCAGCTTGTCCCAGACGTTGTACCAGGCGTACACGATGATGATCTGGCCGAGGAACATAAACGCCTCGACCAAAAAAACCCAGAAGAAGATGTTCTGCAAATAGGAGAAGAAGACCGGGAAGAGCGTGACCAGCGCCAACACGAACGTAATAGCCAGCGCCGCCCCAGAGGCGAACAGCAAGACCACGAAGCGCGCCAGGTTACGGGCGAACCGCTCGTAGCGCAGCTCCTTCGTAACCAACCCCAGGTACTCGCTCGTCGCGGCTATGATCACTGCCCCGATGATGAAGGCGGCGAACAGAATGTGCGTCTGCACCAGAGCGGCGATGACGACGTTCTTGCCGATTATGGGGACCTGGAGATCTCCTATGGGCATCCTGTGCTCCTCCTACCCCGGCCTATCCGCCCGACGGGAAATTAATGATCCGGCTGACCGCCAGCAGCATGTTCAACAACACCACCACGATGATCAAGATCCCCACCACCGCCGTGAACGGCCGCCGCAGCGAGCTGAAGTTCGGACCGCGATCCAGCCACGGCAGCGCGAACAGCGCCACGATAAAGATCGTCGGCACCACCACCGCGCCGAAGGCGATCAGGGCGTATCCGGGGAAGAACATGAGCATCTGCTCGTAGAAGAAGAAGAACCACTCCGGGCGCGGCACGTACTCGATGGTCGCCGTATCCGCCGGCTCGGAGAGCGGCGCGGGGGCGACGTAGGAGAGAACGCTACAGGCAATGAGCAAGAAGAACGAGACGTACGCGTCTTTCAACACCTGTCCGGGGAAAAACCCTATCGTCTCGTCGGGCCGGTCGAAGACGTTCTCTTCGGTAATTACTTCTTCTTCTACCGGTTTGCCCTTGCCTGTCGCCGGAGCGTACATCTCTACACCTCTCTTCGGAAATCCTCTGCCCGGATAATAACAGTATCCAGCGTCCGTCCTCGGTAAATGCTCTTACTCGCTGCTAACGCCCCCCGTTACGGCTGCCACGACCGTCTCCGTCGCCATCGTGGCGGTCACCGTCGTAGTCCTCATCGTACTCGTCTTCGTCCAGTTCGTACCGGGCGTATTCTTCGAGACGCTGATGCTCGTGCATCTTGGCGATCCGCTCGCTGTACTCGAACTCGCTGCCGAAGACGCCGTGACGCCGCAGCAGGTACAGATGGATGCCGATAAACGGCGCTATAGCCGCCGGCAAGAGCCACACGTGTATGGCGAAGAACCGCGAGAGAGTAGCCGGCCCAACCGCATCACCCCCCAGCAGGAAGTGCGTGATGTACCCGCCGACGAACGGGGAGTAGGAGCCGATCTTGATCCCCACAACGCTCGCCCAGAAGCCGTCCTGGTCCCAGCGCAGCAGGTAACCCGTGAAAGCCAGCCCGATGATGAGCAGC
The DNA here is from genome assembly GCA_937873125.1 of uncultured Actinomycetes bacterium. Classification (GTDB taxonomy): domain Bacteria; phylum Actinomycetota; class Rubrobacteria; order Rubrobacterales; family Rubrobacteraceae; genus JACDDK01. The sequence goes on from CALMWA010000343.1 coordinate 14,143, forward strand.
AGCAGCACGACGCCCACGATCCAGTTGAGCTCCCGCGGGGCCTTGTAGCCGCCGGAGAAGAACACCTGGGCCATGTGCAGTCCGACCACCGCCATCAGGAAGTTCGCCGACCAGTAGTGGATGCCACGGATCAAAACCCCGAAGTACGCGTCGTTCATGATGTAGTAGACCGAGTTCCAGGCGTGGTCCGTCGTGGGAACGTAATAGAAGAGCAGCAGAATGCCCGTCAGGAACTGCAGCGTAATGAGAAACAGCACCGCGCTTCCCAGAGTGTAGAGCCAGGCTCCGCGCTTTGGTACCGGCTCGTAGAGGAAATGCTCCATGGCCGTCACTATCCCGGCCCGATGCTCCATCCAGTCCACGATGAACTTGCTGGCGTCCGCCGTCTGGGATCTTAGCCTGCCGATCATGCCTGCGCTCCTCTCTGCATATCCCGTGCTTTAGACCACATACGGCTGCGTAGCGTCTATGCGATCCTCGATGATATAGCCATGCTTGACGTAGAGCTTGCCGTTCTCCCGAACCTCCCACGTCTTGTACTTGTACATCCCCCTGGGCGGCGGTCCGCCGAGGTAGCCCCCGTTGATATCGTACAGGCCGCCGTGGCACGGGCACAAGAACTCGCCTTTGCCTTCTATCTCCAGCCACCTAACCGGGCACCCGAGGTGTGCGCACGAGTTGGAGAGCACGTTCAGGTTCTTCTCGATCTCTTCTATCTCCGACTGCGAAAAACCCTCGCTCTTTTGGTCGAGGAACGAGGGCCGGCTCGTTTCACCTTGCTCCCCGTTCGGCTTGTATTCCGTCTTCCACGAGGCCCACACGGCGTTTCGGAGCGTGAACTGCTCCTTGGACCTATCACTCTCCGGGAACTGTTCCTGAATCTCACAGGATTCCCTTTTCATCCCGACGTCAATCGGAAACCATAACGGTGCAAAGATAAAAAAAATTTGGTGACTGGGTGATCTGGTGACTGGGTGATTGAAAAAAGAAATTGGAAATTGAGAAATTAAACGGGGCGTGAGCAAGTGCGAAAATCACGCAGTCTCCCAGTCACCCAGTCATCAAATCTGCGTGATTGAAAAATAGAAAAGGGAATGAA
>CALMWA010000344.1 GCA_937873125.1 uncultured Actinomycetes bacterium
GTAACGCCTCCTTAGATAGCGTCAGAGACTCGATGAGCGAGGGTCTTGTTCTCTTCCGGCACAGAGTCTCCTTTCTCTAGGGACCTTTGGCCTATGCTAACTGAACTTGACGGAGGCACGCTTTAGGAATTTTGTCCTACACAAGGAAGGGCCGGGGCTCCCCGCAAGGATACCCCGGCCCGGTTGAAACTAGTATTAGCCGGGCCACGCCACATGGGGTAAGGGAAAGCGTTACTCCTACTACTCGTGCATAACGAACAAGCCGGGGAAGGCCGTGAAAGTATCGCCGCATGGCGCTCCATACGTGCGGGCCGAGTGGCTCGAAGAGACCGTGTGGAGTGATGTGCGGCGCTTCCTCAAGAACCCTGGAGAGGTCCTTGAACGGGTGCGGGAGCAGACGATAGCCGGCGGTGGAGACGACGCCGCGGAGCTTGCCGCGCGTCACGAGGACCTCTCCAGGCGCCTTGCCGCGAAGCAGGCCGAGAAGGACCGTTACGTTCGTCTGCACGCACAGGGACACATCTCCGAGGAGGAGATGGCGGTATATATAGCGGACCTCAAGAACCAGACCGACAACCTGCGGCTCCTGCTCGCCTCTGTCGAGGCCGAACTATCACAGAGCCAGGAACAGGCGGCTCTTGCCGACACCGCCGAAGCCTGGCTCTACGCGCTGCGCGAGCGGCTGGAGGCGGTAGAAGAGGATACTGAGGAAGGGTTCGAGGCGCGCCGTCGGCTCGTGAACCTGCTCGTATCCGGTATCACGGCTGGCAGGCAGGAAGACGGAAGCTCGGAGATCAAGATCACCTACAGGTTCGGATCGCCGGAATGCCTGCCAGAGGAGGGAGGCGGGGAGATGCTTGTGGGAGGTATGCGGAACGTCTTGTCGTAGTCGTTGCCGCAGACTTCGCATTGGGCCATTTTCTCTACTCCTCTCCCATCCGTTACCCGTAGTCCCTATGGAATGAATAGCTTCCCTCGGATCGGCATTGTGTAAACTCTCTTCGCAGCGTGCTTTCGACGGAAGGATCGGTGGATGCAACAGCGGAATCTCGGTAGCGAAGGTCTGGCAGTCTCGGCACTCGGGCTCGGGTGCATGGGGATGAGCGAGTTCTACGGAACCACCGACGAGGACGAGTCTATAGCTACCATTCATCGCGCGATAGAGCTTGGTGTGACCTTCATCGACACGGCGGACATTTACGGCCCGTTCACCAACGAGAAGCTCGTCGGCAAGGCTATCGCTGATCGGCGCGATGAGGTCCAGCTTGCCACCAAGTTCGGGAACGTGCGCGGAGAGGACGGCAGCTTTCAGGGCGTGAGCGGCAAGCCGGAGTACGTGAAGAAAGCCTGCGACGCATCCCTGCAGCGACTCGGAGTGGATCACATAGACCTCTACTACCAGCATCGTGTAGATCCCGACACCCCCATCGAAGAGACCATCGGCGCGATGAAGGAACTCGTCGAGGCCGGCAAAGTACGCTACCTCGGGATGTCCGAGGCGGGCGCGGAGACCATCCGAAAGGCGCACGCGGTGCATCCCATAAGTGCGTTGCAGTCCGAGTACTCGCTCTTCACGCGGGACGTGGAGGATGAAATTTTGCCTCTGCTTCGCGAGCTCGGTATCGGCTTCGTCCCCTATAGCCCGCTCGGGCGCGGCTTCCTCACCGGTCGCTTCAAGAGCATCGAGGACATGCCCGAGAACGACACCCGCAGCGCTCGCTTCCCGCGCTTCGCGGAGGAGAACTTCATGCAAAATGTCGCGCTCGCCGACCGCATCCGCGAGATCTCTAACGACAAAAACGTAACTCCGGGACAGCTCGCTCTCGCGTGGCTGCTGCACCAGGGCGAGGAAGTCGTCCCCATCCCCGGCACCAAGCGCCGCAAGTACCTCGAAGAGAACGCCGGCGCCGCCGACGTGACGCTCACCGACGAAGACCTGCGCTGCATCGAAGGGGCCATGCCGCGGGGATCTGCCGCCGGAGAACGGTACAGCGAAGAGATGATGCGGGCCGTCAACCGCTAGGAGGACGAGAATGACCGACGTGGAACACATTTCGGGTAAAGGGACCGCCGTCCCGATAAGCTGGTTCCCGATCCCGGAGGAGCACGAGCTGCCGGAGGGTTTGCAGGGGCTCTTCAGAAAGGCGCGGGAGGCGGTCGGGTTCGTGCCGAACGTGTTCCGGGCGTACAGCTACCGCCCCGAACGTCTCAGCGCGTGGTTCGCCCACTACCGGCAATTGCACGAGCCGACGGAGAACCTCGACGCCGCCGAGCGGGAGATGATCGCCGTCGCCGTCTCGATGGCTAACGGCTGCCTCTACTGCCTCGTCGCCCACGGCGCCGCGCTGCGCGAAGCCCTCGGAGACCCAATCCTGGCCGACCGCATCACCCTAGACCACCGCCGCGCCGGCCTCGACGAGCGCCGCACCGCCATCCTCGACTTCGCCGTGAAAGTGACGGAGCGCCCCCTGGAGTGCGACCCCGAAGACCTCGAACGGCTCAAGGGGTACGGCTTGACGGAAGAAGAAGTCTGGGACGTGGTGGAGATAGCCAGCATGTACAACTTCACCAACCGCATGTCGCTAGCCTGCGGCATGATCCCGAACGAGGAGTACCACGCTCTGGCGCGCTAGAGTGTTTCCCCGCTCCGGCGAGAACCTGGAGTCCGGCGTTTAGCGGGCTCTGAGGCCACGGACGGGCCGGCTGTGGCCGAAGTCCAACCGGATGACGTTGCCCCACGGGAAGAACGAGGTCTCTTCCCCAGCGGCAACGCACACGCCCCGGTCGTTCACTTCCTCCAGTACGCAGTCGAGCGAACGCGGTACGTCCGCATCCACGTATCTAAGGTGTACGTTCTGTCCTACCCATGTGTCCGGTACGGGCGCCGTCTCTGTCATGTCGCCTCCGCTGATTGTGGGTCCCGCTGACCTATCTTAGCGTCTCTGGCTGGTGGCCGGGCGTGTGGGCGTAGTCCTCCATATACTGACGTTCTGTAGAAGATGGAAGAGAAGGAGCAGAGTTGACGGAGGTCAAGTACGTCTCACGAGTAAGAGTAGAGCCTGTAGAGGGCAAGGTCCGGCGGGCGCATCTGCCGGGTGAAGACGAGCCGGTCCTGTTCGGGGTTCACAGCGAGGTCGCCGAGCACTACGGCGTGTCTCCCGACGCGGAGGAGTCGCACGCCTCGACGCTGGACTACGTGGTGGCCGCGGCGGGCGGCTGACTGCTCGGCACTTTTGCCGGCGCGCTGGCAGCGCGTCAAGTGTCGTTCGAGGGCCTCTACGCGGATACGGTGGGGGAGATAGAGGTTGAGGGGAAGGTGCTGGTGATCAAACGCATCAAACAGACCTTCCACCTGAGCGCCGACGCGGGCGACCGGGAGAAGATCGAACGGGTCCTGAACGTCTATGCGGATAGTTGTCCGGTAGCACGTTCGGTAAAAGGGAGTATCGAGATCACGAGCGCGCTGAATTTTACGCCCGTATAGCACACGAAGGTAGATTTTTCGGGGCGGATTCCGTGGTAGAACGGTATCCGCCATTTTACGAGAGCGTGTCGGGAGGTTCGATGGAGAACGGCGAAAAGCGCGCCAGGATCACGGTTTTCAGCGACTATGTGTGTCCGTTTTGCTACCTGGAGGAGCCGGACCTCGCTCGCGTCCGGGAGGAGTACGGAGACCGCGTTGAGGTGGACTGGCGGGCCTACGAGTTGCGTCCCGATCCCATCCCGACCCTCGACCCCGACGGCGAGTACCTGCACCGGGTCTGGAACGCCTCCGTCTACCCGATGGCCCGCTCCCTCGGCATGACGCTCCGTCTGCCGCCCGTCCAGCCTCGCAGCCGCAAGGCGCTGGAGGCCGCGGAGTTCGCCCGCGAGAAGGGTGCCTACGACAGGATGCACACCGCGCTCTTCAGAGCTTTCTTCGAGGAGGGCCGGGACATCGGCGATGTCGAAGTCTTGCTGGAGGTGGGCGAGTCGGTCGGCCTGGATACTGATGAGCTGCGGGCGTCGCTCGAAGAAGACCGCTACACGGGGAAGGTGGTCGGGGACGAGGAGTTGGCGAGGAAGCTCGGCGTCGACTCCGTGCCGACGGTGTTCGTCGTCCCGGACGGCGCTCCGCCACATACAGGGGAGAGGATCACCGGAGCGCAGCCCTATGGCGGGCGCATCGAGGCTGCCGTCGAGCGCGCTCTGCGCTGTGTGTAAGCGAGGTGAAAATCACTCATTTGAGTGATGCGCTGGGTCTTGCGGGGTGGCACCATCGTGTCGATGGCACGTAGACCCGACCTAGTCACGTTGTTGACAAAGCGCCTGGCTGAGAGTAGAGTGCCAGCGCTGTTGTTGTCGCGAAAGGACTGAGAGTTGATGGCATTTCGGCTCACGAACATAGGAATTCCGGTGTTCGGGGGAGAGGTGCGTCCCAAGGTCCGCGCGGTCGCGATGAGAACGTGAGCTAGATAGCTCGACAAAGTTTTCTCGAAGAGGCCCCCGGACATACGGACCGGGGGCCTCAAGCTTTTCGCCACGAGCCAGGGCGATGGTCTCCGACTCCGATCCCAATACCGACCACACCTCGGCCGCACACGTGATGGAGACGAAGAAGACAAGGAGACACGAAGATGTACAACGACTGGTTTTATCTGGAGAAGGACCGCCACATACGCGAGCGGGCGCTCGCCGAAGGCATGGCCGAGCGCCGGAGGTACGCGCAACTCAAGGCCGACCGACCATCTCTGCGGGTGTCGCTGCGAGCGCGACTGGCGCGGCGTCTGTTCGCCCTGGCGGTCGCCACCGAGCGGCAGGAGACGTGGAAGGCCGTCGGGGAACGGCTGGAGGCGAAGGGGCGTCTGTGAAGGCGCCCGAGGTGGAAGAGAGGAGGCAAAGGGTGAAAGCCCTCGAATTGAGAGACGTAGAGAAGAGCTTCAAAAAGCGACGGGGTGAGGTCGTGCGCGCCCTGGACTTGGTCTCGCTCTCGGTCGGGAAAGGGGAGGTCGTTGGTATCCTCGGTCCGAACGGGTCCGGCAAGAGTACGCTGGTGCGCGTCATCTCCACGCTCGTCCTGCCGGATAGGGGTGAGGTCGAGGTCTTCGGGATAGACGCCGTGCGCCATCCCAAGCAGGTGCAGCGGAGCATGAACCGGGTGAGCGTCGAGGCCAGCTTCTTCAAGAAGCTCTCGGCGATGGAGAATCTGCTCTACGGCGCTAAGCTCTACGGTGTTACTACCCGTGAGGCCCGGCCCCGGATAGCGGAGATCCTGGAGAACGTGGGCTTCGCCCAGAAGCGGGCACTTGAGCCGATGGAGCATCTGAGCCGCGGGATGCAGCAGAAGATAGCCCTCGCGCGGGCGCTGCTCACGAGCCCCGTGCTTATGCTGCTGGACGAGCCGACGACCGGGCTCGACCCGCGCAGCAAGAAAGACGTGCAGGCGTTCATCCATCGGATAAGGGAGGCGCACGACTCCTCGATCCTGCTCTGCACCCACGACATGGGCGAGGCCGAGGAGCTGTGCGACCGCGTCGGCATCATGGTGGACGGCAAGATACTCGCGTTGGAGAAGCCGGAGGAACTCAAGGCGTGTTACGCGACCAACGGGCGGATCCCGACGCTGGAGGAGACGTTCATGGCCGCGACCGGCTACTCCGTGGAGGAAGCCAGCGCGGAGAAGGAGTGAGAAGGAGTAAAGAGATGAGAGGCACCGTAAAGCCCCTCTGGCTGACCGAGATGGTGGCCGTCTGGGGTTACGTACAACGCAACTACTTCCTGACCAAGCGCTACTTCATGTGGGAGGTGGTCTGGCTCGTCTACGTGACGATCAATGCCATGGCTATCACTTACATCGGCGCGGGCGCCGCGGAGTTCGGCAACATAGCCATAAACACCGAGCGGTACATGACGTACCTGCTCGTGGGCGCCCTTTTGTGGAACTATCTCTCGATGCTCTTCGACGTGCTCTCGGAGACGGTGAGTTGGGAGCGGTGGGAGGGGACCATCGAGTACACATTCATGAGTCCTTCCAGCCGGATCACGCACCTGCTCGGCATGGGCTTCTACGCGGTCGTCTACGGCGTCCTGCAGACGGCGCTTACCCTGGGCGTTTGTTACCTGTTCTTCGACCTGGATCTCTCACGGGCGAACTATTGGGGCGCGCTTCTGGTGCTCGTGGTGTGCAGCGTCTCGCTCGTGGGCTTCGGGATCGTCGCCGCCGTCTTGCCGCTCCTCTCGCCGGAGAAGGGCCAGCAAGTCAGCTACATAGTCTCGTCCGTGCTCCTGCTCGTCTCCGGCGTCTACTACGACGTGAGCGTGCTACCGAACTGGATGCAGGCCATCGCCACGGTCTCCCCGGTAACCTACGCCCTCGAAGGCGGCCGGGTCGCGCTGCTCGAAGGAGCCGGTGCCGCGGAGCTTTGGGAGAGCATCCGCGTGCTCTTGGTGATGGGCGTCGTCTTCGTGCCGCTCGGGATTTGGGTCTTCCACCTCGGTGAGGTCTACGCCAAGAAGACCGGCAAGCTCAAGCGCAGCGGATGAACATCGTTCGGGTGGGGAATCCCCAACCCCACCCGAAGCGAAACGCTAACCGGCCTGACGGATCGCCCTTGCGGCTTCGGTGCGGTTGGCGACGCCCAGCAGCCGGTATGAAGTGTACAGGTGCTGTTTTACGGTAGATTCCGAGATAAACAGCTTGTGGCTGATCTGAGCGTTGGTCAGACCTTCGGCGACGAGGTCCAGGATCTCGCGCCGGCGGGTGGAGAGCGTCTCCAGGTTCCAGTGCGGCGCCTCGTTCTCGATCACATACTCCATCAGCTTTCTCGGCGCGACCAACTCGCCCTCTACCGCCACCGAGACGGCGCGAAGGATTTGGGCCGGCTCTAGACCAGCGTGGATGTATCCTCGGGCTCCCATCCGTAGGGACCGCCACGCGAGCGGCAAATCCAGATACGGTCCCAACACCAGAATGCAAGCTTGCGGCTCGTACGAGCGCACGTGCTCGATACTTCTCGAAAGCGGCTCCATGATGTCCTCACAGCACAGGATAACGGAATGTAGACGCAACCCCCGCGGCGGCTCCCACCCGAGGTGGACCTGCACCTTCTCCGACAGGTTTCTCACCAGCCCGAGTACCATCATCGACCGACGACGTTCGCATACCCACATGAGTTCGGACCGCATCTTCGCATTATCCATTCGCTCGGTCACAGACCCATTAGTAGAGATTTTCGCTTCTGAGTGCTGCTCCATATACACTCCACCTCGCCTCTTTGGCTCTCCCAAACTGCAGTTGAATTAACGACTACCCGAGACCTCTACGCATCGCCCAAATGCACCATTTGTTTTTAACCCGAATGAGCTACTTTCTCTTGTAGAGCGTTCGACGCAGACGCCGAAACTGATCCCAGAGTATTAATACTTTCGTTACAAAAAGGGATATACGTCGGCTATCCAACGGATTTCGCCTTCCCTGGGCAGCAAGTTTATGGCATGTTGGTTACTAGGAAAAGGAGACAGCGCTCGGACCACGCCGATCGACAAAGAAAGGGGTGTTCAGAACAAGGTAATAGGTCATGTTTCGGGTCTCACGCAATGTGGATTCAAGCAATTGCGAAACAGCCCGCAAAAGGTTCAAGAGATGTCGAGTAGGGCTCTAAGAAAGGAGAGAGATGACTAGGATAGCGACCAGACAGGTACGCGAGTTCGTTTTCGCGCTGGTCCTTTCGTTTGTAGTGATGTTCGGAATTTTTGTGGGAGTCGCGCAGGCGCAGAGTGGTCCGGGGGGTGGCGGTTCGGGAAGTAGCGGCCCCGGCGGAGACGACTTCACGGGTCAGCTCCCGTGCGATGGCGATAACAGCGGACCCTACCGAGACGTGGAGTGCGCGGGAGGACAGCCTACCCCCGCTGGCCTGCAAGAGATGGCCGAGCATGCGGATCACTTCGCACCGTTACAGCAACCGCCGCCTCCGCCCCCGCCCGTTGAGCCGCCTCCTGGTGGTGGAAATCCACCGCCCGGCGGGACAGTTCCTCCCACCGTCAATCCACCGGGCATCGTGACCAACAACCCGCCGGACATCGTGACCAACAACCCGCCGGATGTCGTTGATGTCGACACGCCGGACATTGTCGAGGTTGACACGCCGGATGTCGTTGATGTCGACACCCCGGATGTCGTTGATGTCGACACCCCCGACGAGGTTGTTCTCA